>JABSPL010000195.1 GCA_013215105.1 Flavobacteriaceae bacterium | reverse complement strand
CTCTTAATAATATTTTTAGAATAAAATATTACGTAAGGAGATATAATATTTGGAATTATGCCGAAATCTAAAATTTAGATAAGTTAATTCTGTTAGTTTCTCAGCAAACCCTATCTATATTAAAAGATTCTGCTTCTGAAAACATATAATACATGTCCTTTACATTACTAACGTCCCATGAACTTACATCTCCATTAAAAGATTTTGCAGAATAGAACATATTATCCATGTTAGTTACATTACTAACATTCCATGAACTTATATCTATATTAAAAGATTCTGCTACAAAAAACATATTTCTCATGTTAGTCACATTACTAACATTCCAAGAGCTTATATTTTTATTAAAAGATGTTGCTCTTTTAAACATACCTCTCATGTCTGTTACATTACTAACATCCCATGAACTTACATCTCTATCAAATGATACTGCTCCTGAAAACACATTACTCATATTAGTAACATTACTAACATCCCATGAATTTATATCTCTATTGAAAGATTTTGCTCCAGAAAACATATAATACATGTCCGTTACATTACTAACGTCCCATGAACTTACATCTCCATTAAAAGATTCTGCAAAATAAAACATAAAAACCATATGTTTTACATTACTAACATCCCATGAACTTGTGTTTCCATTAAAAGACGACGCTCCTTTAAACATACTTTCCATATTTGTTATATTACTAACATTCCAAGAACTAATATCTCCATTGAAAGATTCTGCTCCTGAAAATATATTACTCATGTTAGTCACATTACCAACATCCCAAGAACCTATATTTCCATTAAACAACTTTGCGTCATAAAACATCTCGGACAAATCAGTAACATCTCTCAAATCAGGATTACCCTTAGCCGTTATATTAAAATTAGAACATTCATAAAAATAACCTCCCTCATTACCTAACCTCAATCCTCCCCATTGACTAATATCAATTATCAT
Organism: Flavobacteriaceae bacterium; assembly: GCA_013215105.1. GTDB lineage: Bacteria > Bacteroidota > Bacteroidia > Flavobacteriales > Flavobacteriaceae > DT-33. The sequence continues at coordinate 8,268 of JABSPL010000195.1, read as the reverse complement.
ATCTTTGGAAGTACTTGTTTCCTTAAAATTAAAGCCTTTAACAAGCCCTTTTATAGTTATAGTATATTCCCCTGCTTTCTCATAAATATGTTTAGCATCATAAGTGTTTATTTTCTCTTTAGAGCTACCATCACCCCAATTAACAGTAAAGTCGTACTCACCACCTTCGTACAATGGTAATACAACGGTATCGCCTGTATTTACTTTCCATATCGATATAAATTCTTTTTTACCTATATCAGCCTTAGCTGTTAGAGTAGAAACTACAAGTGTAAAAAATAATATTAATGCTTTTAAATTATTCATAGTGTTAAGTTAAGATGATTAGCTAATATACTAATTTTATCAATATAATTAATTGATTTACAACTCTTTTATAAATACAATATTACAAACGACAATCTTTTCCATATCAACAATAAAACTTTTCAGAACACCTTCAAAACCAAAACATATTACAGTATCTTTCACAACCAACAACCTCAAAACAAAATGGAAAACAACTTACAATGGCACGAATTCATGAAAGTAGGCACCATAATTACTGCGAAAGTTTTTAAGACTACAAATAACAATCAAGTGAAACCTATTTATGTATACCTTTCGTTATCTATAACTTTATTGACTGCTGCTTCATAGTTTCTAATGCTATTTGCTTTTTTAATTGTTTTATGAGTTTTATGAGGGTTGGAAAATATATTAGAAAAATACGCCCATAGATGATGCATTTTTAGTAATATATGAGTAGTTCCTGACAATGATTCGCTATATCCTTGATATAAAACATCGTGAAACTCTCTGAATAATATCATCTTATTTTTAGGATATTCCGAGGTGTTATTTTTTATCATACTCGGTAAAAAAGGATCTGAAATCAATCCTCTTCCTATCATCCAATGATCTATAGAAGGGAAAAGTTCCTGCATTTCGTTAAACTTAGCTACCGATGTAATATCACCATTATAATACAGTTTCTGTTTGGTGTTGTCAATACAATTTTGAAACGCCTCCAAATTAACCCCTCCTTTGTAAAGTTGCTTGCCTATACGTGCATGTATAGCTATATTTTTGATAGGATAATTATCTAAAATAGGCAAAACATCGAGTATTTCCTCGGCTGTATCATACCCTAAACGCATCTTCATAGATACAACAATGTCCGATTGAGAATGTACTTTATCAAGAATATGGTTTATCTTTTCAGGATTACAAATAAGCCCTGAACCCATGCCCGACTTAGTAACCATAGGATAAGGACAACCTAAATTCCAGTTCAATTCTTTATAACCTAATTCTTGAACATATTTGGATACGAACAAAAACTCTTCGGCATCGTTGGTAATTATTTGTGGTATTACCTCCAAGTCCAAATTGTTTTCGGGTAATAAATCTCTTTGATAAGACGATTTAATAACCATTTTCCCGTTTAAGCGGATATAAGGAGCGTAATAAGTATCAATACCTCCAAAATATTTATTTATGGCATTTCTAAAACGGAAATCGGTAAATCCTTGTAATGGAGAGGAAAGTAGTGTAAAGCTCATGTTGTTTCTAAAATTGCGAATATACTATTCTTTATATTGTAATGTTTATGTTTTACAATTATGTTTTATAATAGTTTTTATTTGAAAGGAAGTATTAACAGCATGAGAAAACACATAGCAACAATCTTTCCCACATCAACAATAAATCTCCCCAACATACCTTCAGAACCAAAATATATTACAGTATCTTTAACAACCAACAAAGCAAAAACAAACCAAACATAATGGACAACAACTTACAATGGGACGAATTTATAAAAGTAGAAATGAGAGTAGGTACTGTTATTACTGCCGAAATATTTGAAGAGGCAAGAAACCCTTCGTATAAGATGACTATAGACTTCGGGAAATATGGCTTACGCAAAACCTCAGCACAGATAACAAAATTATACAAACCCGAAGAGATAATAGGCAAGCAAATAGTAGCTGTAACGAACTTCCCCGAAAAACAAATAGCCAATATAATGAGCCAATGCTTGGTTTTGGGAGCTATGGGAAGAGGTCAGCAGGTGACGCTTATAAACCCTGAAAGCAATATAGAAAACGGAACTAGGATAGGCTGATATTGCAGTTCGCTACATTTAGTGGTCGGTAAGCTTACCTACTTATCCATCGTAAGCTTAATTATTATGGTCACTCAAGTTTATATTATTTATATAATTAGACGTTTAAGCCTTATTGATTTTTATAACATATAAGGATATGATTACTCAATAGGTTATATATGTTGTTAAAAGATAATAATTAGTTCAGCTTAATTTTATTTAGAACGAATATAAATAGCAGTTTTAAGCGTCGATATATGCTTAAAATTTCGTTGCTTTTGTCATAAAGTGTAAATTTGCGTTTTTTAACAAGGAAACATAAAATTCTACTATATGTCAAAAGACATTCGAATAAAGAAGGGCTTAGATATTAAGCTAAAAGGAAAGGCTACCGAAAATGTAGTTACAGTTCCTAGTTCTGGGATTTTTTCTATAAGACCGACCGATTTTCACGGTGTTGTTCCTAAGCTAACTGTTAAGGTTGGTGATAAAGTAATGGCAGGTGATACTCTGTTTTATTCTAAACAAAACGAAGCTATTAAGTTTTCGTCTCCGGTAAGTGGAGAGGTTTTAGAAATAACAAGAGGAGAAAAGAGAAAGGTTTTATCTATAGAAATACAGGCGAGCAAAGATCAAAGTTCTAAAGATTTCGGTAAAACATTACCTACCAAAACAACAAGAGAAGAGGTTTTAGAAAAACTATTATCAAGCGGTTGTTGGGCATTTATTAACCAACGTCCTTACGATACTCTTGCTAACCCATCAGATACTCCAAAAGCTATTTTTGTGTCATCTTTTGATACTAATCCGCTGGCAATAGACTACGGATATGCATTAAAGGAACGTAAAGAAGACTTTCAGACAGGTATCGATGTACTAAACAAACTTACTAAAACAGTACATCTTAGTTTAGATGCTAATACTAGTTCTTTTTTCGATTCTATAGACAATGTAGAGCTTCATAAAGTAACAGGTATTCATCCAGCTGGTAACGTAGGGATTCAGATTTCTGAAATAGACCCTATAAACCAAGGTGAAAAAGTATGGACTGTAAACCCTCAAGACGTAGTAACTATAGGTGCTTTGTTTAACACGGGTAACTATAATGCTACCAGAACTGTTGCATTGGTTGGTTCAGGAGTCTTATCTCCTAGTTATATCAAAGTAACATCAGGGCAATCGATAGGTAGTATTGTTTCAGGAAAACTTACTGATGTTGAAAATAGAATAATAGAAGGTTCGGTACTTAACGGTAGAGTTCTTTTGAATGATAGTTATATAGGACAACAAACTAATACGATAAGCGTAATACCAGAGGGTAGAGAGCATCGTTTTATGGGTTGGATGCCTTTTGTGGCTAATGGTAATCACAGTGCTTCTCGTACTTCTTTTTCGTGGTTGTTTTCTAAGAAAGAATACGAGCCTAACACCAATATGAACGGTGAAGAGAGAGCTATGGTGGTTACTGGCGATATGGAAAAAGTAATGCCTTTGGATATATACCCAATGCAATTACTTAAAGCTATACTAGCAGGAGACATAGAAAAGATGGAAAACTTAGGGATATACGAAGTAGCTCCTGAGGATTTCTCACTTATAGATTATACTAGTTCTTCTAAGGTAGAGGCTCAAGATATAATAAGACAAGGATTAGACATAATGATAAAAGAAGTAGGATAATGAATTTTTTAAGAAAAACATTAGACAAGTATAAACCTCTTTTTGAAAAAGGGGCTAAATACGAAAAGTTTGCACCAGCATTTAACGGTATCGATACCTTGATGTTTGTACCTAACCATACAACTCACAAAGGAGCGCATATAAGAGATGCTGTAGACCTTAAGAGAATAATGATAACAGTAGTACTAGCTTTAGTGCCTACTATGTTATTCGGAGTTTGGAATATTGGTTACCAGAACATGGGCGAAGGTCATACTTTTATGGAGCTGTTTGGTTACGGAGCTATAAGATTCTTCCCTATGCTAGCTGTTTCTTATGGAGTAGGACTAGGACTAGAGTTCTTGTTTGCTATACTAAGAGGACACGAAGTAAACGAAGGATATTTGGTAACAGGTATGCTTATACCTCTTATTATGCCAATAGATTTACCCCTTTGGATGCTTGCCGTAGCAGTAGTTTTTGCTGTAGTTATAGGTAAAGAAGCATTTGGAGGAACAGGAATGAATATACTTAATCCTGCATTAGTAGCTCGTGCGTTTGCATTTTTTGCTTATGCTCCTAACATGTCAGGAGACAAGGTATGGGTTGCTGACTCGGCAATAGACGGTGTTTCGGGAGAGACTGTTTTAGGTACTTTAGCTGCTAACAACCCTATCAACTCTAGTGTGTTCGATATGTTTATGGGTTATATACCTGGTTCGGTAGGAGAGACTTCGGTGCTTATGATATTAATAGGTCTAGCATTGTTGTTGTTTACTGGTGTTGCTAATTGGAGAATAGTACTTTCTTCGGTAATGGGTGCAGCAGTAATGGGGCTTATATTTAATGCTCTTGCGCTTAATAGTCTTATGACTTTCCCTTGGTGGCAACACTTATTGGTGGGAGGCTTTGCTTTTGGTATGGTATTTATGGCTACAGATCCAGTTTCTGCATCGCAAACCAACAAAGGGAAGTGGATATACGGTTTCTTAATAGGTTTCTTAGCTATAATGATACGTGTGTTTAACGGTGCTTACCCAGAAGGTGTAATGATGGCTATATTGTTGATGAATGTATTTGCACCGACTATTGACCATTATGTAATAGCAGCAAACATAAAGAGAAGAAAGAAACGTCTAGAAAAAATTAAAATAGCTTAACGATGAATAGAAATAGTAATTTATACACGTTTATATTCGCTATAGTTATGGTAAGTATCATAGCTTCGGCCTTGGCATATACTTCGACTAGTCTTAAAGACTTACAGCAGATAAACGTAAATGGAGAGAAGAAGCAAAAGATATTAGCTACTATAGGTATAGAAATGTCGAGAGAAGAGGCTACAGTACATTTTGACGAATATATAACGTCAATGGTTTCTGTAAAAAGTGACGGTACTGTAGAGCCTAGTGTTAACGCTTTTGAGATAGACCTTAAAAAAGAACTTAAAAGAGACTATGACCAAAAGCCACAGACTATGCCTATTTATATAGCTAAAAAGGAGGGTAAGACTTTTTATGTGTTACCACTTTATGGATCAGGTCTTTGGGACGCTATATGGGGTTATATTGCTTTGGAAGAAGATGAAAATACCGTATATGGAGCTAATTTTGACCATAAAGGGGAAACTCCAGGACTAGGAGCTGAGATAACTCAAGGATGGTTCGGTGAGCAATTTATAGGTGATAAAATAAATACCAAGGAAGGTGAATTTGTGTCTATAAAAGTAGTAAAAGGAGGCGCTAAAGTTTCTGACTTACACGGAGTAGATGGTATATCGGGAGGTACTATAACTTCTGACGGAGTAACAGATATGGTATACGACAGGTTAGAGTATTATTTACCTTATTTTAAAAACAATTAATCATGGCAGAAGAAAAAGAAGCATTGTTTTCGAAGCAAAATAGAAAATTACTTAGTGATCCGCTAAACGATAACAACCCTATATCGGTACAGGTATTGGGTATATGTTCGGCGCTAGCTATTACAGTACAGTTAAAACCGGCAATAGTTATGGCTATAGCAGTGGTGTTTGTAACTACTTTTAGTAACCTTATAATATCACTTTTACGTAACCTTATACCGGGACGTATTCGTATAATAGTACAACTTATGGTAGTTGCGGCTTTGGTTATATTGGTCGATCAAATATTAAAAGCTTATGCTTACGATGTGAGTAAAGAGCTATCGGTATTCGTCGGGCTTATAATTACTAACTGTATTATAATGGGACGTCTTGAGGCATTTGCCTTAGCTAACAAGCCTTGGAAATCGATATTAGATGGTATAGGTAACGGAGCTGGTTATGGAGCTATACTTATAGTTATAGCTTTCTTTAGAGAGTTGTTGGGTTCTGGTAAATTGTTAGGATTTGAAGTTCTAGGTCACAAGGCTAAAACTTTGGCAGAATCTACAGGGCTATACGCTATGGGTTACGAAAACAACGGATTTATGTTGTTATCGCCAATGGCACTTATAACTGTTGGTATCATTATATGGGTACAACGTTCTAGAAACAGAAAATTAATAGAAGCATAATCCTAAAGTATAAACTTTAGACTAAAAATAAAAATATGGATTTAGTAAATTTATTTGTTAAAAGTATATTTATCGACAATATGATATTTGCATATTTCTTAGGAATGTGTTCTTATTTGGCGGTATCTAAGACTGTAAATACAGCAGTAGGACTAGGAGCAGCAGTTATATTTGTACTTTCTATTACAGTACCTGTTAACTTTTTGTTAGACAATTACGTTCTTAAACCAGGTGCTTTGGCATGGTTAGACGAAAGTTATAAAGATATAGACTTAAGTTTCTTGAGTTTCATTATGTTTATAGCCGTAATAGCATCGATGGTACAATTGGTAGAGATGATAGTAGAGCGTTTTGCTCCAGCATTATACTCTGCACTTGGTATATTCTTGCCACTTATAGCTGTGAATTGTGCTATACTAGGAGGGTCGTTGTTTATGCAACAAAAAGACTTTTCTACTATAACAGAATCTGCCGTATATGGATTTGGTTCAGGTATAGGATGGTTACTAGCGATAGTTTCTATAGCTGCCATAAGAGAGAAAATAACTTATTCTAACGTGCCAGCTCCTTTGAAAGGTTTAGGGATTACCTTTATCATCACTGGGCTTATGGCTATCGGGTTTATGAGTTTTTCTGGAATCAAAATATAATCTTTAAAAGAAAAAACAACACTTATGACTATTATAACTAGTATTGTAGTTTTTTTAGTATTGGTACTCTTGTTAGTATCTATATTATTAGTAGCAAAAGCAAAATTATTGCCTTCTGGGAATGTTAAAATTAATATTAACGGAAGTAAAACGATAGAGGTAGAAATGGGTAGTACGTTATTGTCAACCCTAGGGGCTGAGGGTATTTTCTTGCCGTCTGCTTGTGGTGGTGGTACTTGTATCCAATGTGAATGTCACGTAACCCAGGGTGGGGGAGAAGCTCTTCCTACCGAAACTCCTCACTTTACTCGTAAAGAATTAGCTGCAGGAGCTAGACTTTCGTGTCAGGTAAAAGTGAAAAGCGATATGGATATCAGTATCCCTGAAGAAATATTCGGAATAAAGAAATTCCAAGCTAAAGTGGTTTCTAACTATAATGTAGCTACATTTATAAAGGAATTCGTAGTAGAATTACCTGAAGATATGGACTACAAAGCAGGTGGATATATTCAAATAGAAATTCCTAAAACGGAAGTAGACTTTAAGGATATGGAAGTAGAAGCACATCCTAAAGAACACCCAGGAGAACCTGAGAAATTTAAGGCTGACTGGAGTAAATTTAAGCTTTGGGACTTGAAAATGAAAAATACAGAAAGCGTAGAGAGAGCTTATTCTATGGCTTCTTACCCTGCGGAAGGAAGACAGGTAATGCTTAACGTGCGTATAGCAACTCCACCGTTCGACAGAGTAAAAGGAGGTTGGGCCGATTTAAACCCAGGTATAGCATCGTCTTATATATTTAACCAAAAACCAGGAGATATGGTAACGGTATCGGGTCCTTATGGAGAATTCTTTATAAACGAGTCTGATGCTGAAATGCTTTATGTAGGTGGTGGAGCAGGTATGGCGCCTATGCGTTCGCATCTTTATCACTTATTCCAAACTCTAAAGACTGGAAGAAAAGTAACTTATTGGTACGGAGGGCGTTCTAAACAAGAATTGTTCTATACTGAGCATTTCCGTAGCTTAGAAAGACAATTCTCTAACTTTAAGTTCTATTTAGTACTTTCGGAGCCAGCACCGGAAGATAACTGGAAAGTAAGCAAAGATGTAGATGACACTGAAGGAGACGGTTTCTTAGGATTTGTACACCAAGCGGTGATAGATCAATACTTAAGCAAACACGAATCACCAGAAGACTTAGAAGTATATTTCTGTGGACCACCAATGATGAACGTTGCCGTTCAAAAAATGGCAGAGGACTTCGGAGTTCCAGGCGAAAATATACGTTTCGATGACTTTGGAGGGTAATTCCTTATAAAGTATAAATAT
>JABSPL010000194.1 GCA_013215105.1 Flavobacteriaceae bacterium | reverse complement strand
GTATTGATTTAGTAGGTATTACATCTAAAATTATAAGTAATTGTGAGGAATTTAGTTTTTTAAGACAAAACAAGGAAGGTTTAAAACTAGCTTATTAACCCTTGTTTAAGATGTCTGAAGGTACTGCGAAACTTGAGTTAGGGTCTTTCTTAGATAAGTCATTTTCTATCAAACCTATATCAAATTTAACCTTTTTTTCGTTACTAAGTATAAGTTCATGTACTATATAGTCTTCATTGTTAGGGTTCCAAACATACTCTGGTAATTGTATTTTATTTACTAAAACACTATCATCATCATCATCATCATTAGCGTATGCTTTAAATATTACTAATAAAAGCAGTAAGGTTAGGATGTGTAGTTTTAGATGTTTCAAACTTATTTTTTTATATTTAAAGCATTTACCATTTTTTCAATCATATAAGATAATTTACATTTATCAGTTCAACTGATAACTTTAGAAAACTTAACCTCTGTTCCTGTCCAATTACAATATTCTAATTTAATAGTTAAATCATCAAATTTAAACGTAGAATAATATTCATCCATAACTCCTCCCATCTTAACAGGTATATTTGTGCCTAATAGTTTTTCAAAATATAGTTTAACAATAAAAAACTCTTCTCCTGTATCATTTTCAGATATACGGTATATTATTTCTGATTCTGATTCGTATTTATCCATAATTTAAAAGTTTTATAATCCGTTCAGATTATATAATTCATCAACTAATTCTCTTCCAGAAGAAGATTTCTCAATTATTTTATTCCATAAATCATCACCTGATAATTTAGGATATTTACTTTTTACATTATTACCATTATCTTATTTGGTACTTGCGACATATGTAGAGTCAATAGAAGTTTTATTATCGTTAAGAACATTGTTACTAGGGTACGAAGCAATCCTTACTTTGTCATAGTTATCCTCATATATCAATAGCTAAGTTAGTCTTTTTTAGTTAGTTGTAAGTTTTTATATCAAAAAAGACACTAATCACCATGAGTTTCCTCTCTTGAGAGCTCCTCTTTATACACAAACACAAAACCCCATAGAAACACATTATTCTCTTATTTCAAGCAAATTCCTATTAGTAAGAAACCTTCTTTATAAAATACTACGAGTATTTTATAGTAGACTAAATTTTTTTCTTATTTTTTTTATCTGGTGGGAAAAAGTAAAAGAACCAGGTTATTATACCAATTGTATTTCTAAATGTCATAAAAGAAATAGAATTATTTTTTTCTTTAGCAAGGCAAAAAATCTAAGCATAGCATGGCTATGGTTCTGTTTTTTAACGCAGATAAAGGATAAAAGAAACTATTTATATATGACAGATGGAGATTCAACTGGTATTACTTGTAAAAACATAACGTGATTAGAGAAAATCACATTCTATCCACTCTAAACTCAGTATATTCATAAATATTAACATTACCTACCAAGCTGTGTCGTCGCCTTCTAACCATAGTTTAAAATCCTTTACACGCTCACGGCTTACTATTATATCTTTGTCTGTGGGTGTGTTTATGTTTAGTTTGAGTCTGCTGTTGGAGTAAATCACGACATTAATTATGTTATTTAGGTTAACTATATAAGACCTATTTACTCTGTAGAAGTCTTTTGGTTCTAATAATCGAGAAATTTCTTCGAGAGTGTAGTCTACTATAAATTTTTTGTTGTTGGTCGTTTGTATAAATACAGTTCTTCCTTCAGCATACGACAAGGCTATGTCTACGGCTTTTATGGAATGTATATGATTTCCTAGTTTTACTAAAAACCTGTCTTTATATTTCTTTTTCTCTATAGATTGGTATGCTGTTTTTATGGTGTCATCAGAAGCGAAAGATGATGTTTTTTTGTATTTGGTAATAGCCTTAGAAACATCGGTAAAGTTTATGGGTTTGAGTAAGTAATCTATACTGTTTACTTTGAAGGCGTCTATGGCGTATTGGTCAAATGCGGTTGTAAATATAATAGGTTTATCTATGGTTATATGGTTAAATATATCGAAACTCAGACCGTCAGTTAGTTGTATATCCATAAAAGCGATATCGAAAGTATTGTTAGAGTCTTTCAGCCAGGCGACTGACTGCTCTATGCTAGATAGCCTTGCTACTATATTTATAGATTGGTCGTATTTAAGTATATGATGTTCTAGCTTCTTAAGTGCAGGTATTTCATCTTCTATTATAATAATTTTCATCTTATTGCTTAATTAATAGTTTGGGTATATTAATAGATCTAATACTTTCATTTTCGTTCATAGAGACACTTCTATCACTATATATATTGTATGAATATTGTAGGTCTTTTATATTGTTTTGGGTAAATCTTTCTGATATTTTGTCATTATGATAATATATTATATTAAGGTATTCTTTAGTATCTATCAGCTCTATTTCTAAGGGGTTATTGGGAGATATTATAGTGCTTCTTATTATATTCTCTATAAGCGACAATATACTGCCAGGTACAACCATAAAGTCCGATTTCAGATTGTTCTTTATGCTTATGTTTATATATGGCAGATAGTTAAATAATGAGATTAACTGCTCTAAAACCTCTAACTCTTGCTTAACGGAGGTTAGTTGTTTGTCTTTCTGAGAGAATATATATCTGTATACCGCAGCTATGTTACCTATCAGATCATCTACTTTATCTTTGTCTTTTTGTGTTAGAACTATAAGCGATTCGAAGCTATCGAACAACAATTTAGTGTTTATACCTTTTTCGAATTGTCTAAAGTCTTTCTCGACTATGTTTTTGTTATATAATTGATTATTTAGCTTTTCAGTATTCTCCTTATTTAGATATTGCTGGCTTATATTGAGCAATATATATACTATGGTAATACTACAGAATATTATATTGAACAACCATAATTCTTCGCTATTGATAGAGAATCCTAATACATATATATAATATGCTTTCAGACAATAACTAACTACTATAACGCACAGCAACATAGAAGTAACTAAGTGAATAAATATGTTTATTATATGTGATGTAATATTTGTGAAAAGCTTTAATACAATAAGTAATAACCTATATAATTCTTGTATAACAAACGACAATCCTATACATACGTATAATTCTTGTCCTAAGAACTGTACTTGTAGTTGATCTACATTGTTGTTTATAAGTAATATAAGTAGATATACTGTAACTCCACTAAAAACAGGAGATAATAACCTGAAAAGATAATTGTTTATAAACAGTTTTCTCATAGTATTAAAGGTATTTTGACTGTAAAGTTGTCGTTTTGTATTATATCTATACCTTTGCCAGTAAGTAGTTTGTATCGGGAATCAATATTGTTTAATCCTATTTTGAAAGAGCTAACCTTGCTAGGTGTTTTGGTTATATTATTTCTGATGACAATACAGCCTTTATTGGTGTATATAGCTATATTCAGAAGGTTTTCAGTATCCATCATATTGTGTTTTATGGCATTCTCTATTAGCATTTGCAGAGTTAATGGAGGTATTTTACTCCTCATTATACCTTCGGGAATATCTATTGTATAGTCAAAAACTTCTCCGTAACGGGTTTGTATAAGCTCTAAATATGAGTTCACAAAGTCTAATTCTTGACTCAATATTACTAGTTTAGATTCGTAACTGTTTAACGTGTATGAATATATGTTGAACAAGTCTCTTATATAAGCTTCTGCTTTTTTGCCGTCCAAAAACGAAAGAGAAGAAATAGTATTGAGGTTGTTGAACAAAAAGTGTGGACTCAACTGAGACTTTAAAGCTCTTAATTGTAAGTCTATTTGTCTGTTTTCGTGTTTTATAGTTTCTATTTGCAAAGTAGTGTAGCTATAATATGAATACAGAGCCAAATACAAAACGTTATATATAAGTGTTAGTATAAATATAATAATACATAGCTTTATAGATAAATTATTGTGAAATTTACTGGTTTCTATATTAGTTATATTTAATGTGTTATAAAGCATTATACCTATGTATATAGGTATATATACTGTAATAAAGTTAATTAATATACCCGCCGTTATTCTCCCTGATAGTTTATGTTTCCAAGGTATTGTCTTGTCTAACTTAATAGAAGTGTAATAGGTGATATAAGCAATGGTAGCTCCATAAATACCCGATATTAATAAGGCTATAGGCCAAGAGCCTTTATAAGAGTAGTTGTAATTAAGGTAATAGGCTATAAAAATACCTATCATACTCCCTACAAAAACTATAAGAATGTGTTTTTTCACTATGTCGATGTTTGTTTTTGAAAGTAGCATCTAACAAATATAACTAATTATAGTTGTTAGATGCTTTTTGTTAGCTATATATATTACAATGACTAGTCAATAGCAGTCATAGCCTTTTTGTAGTAAGTGCTAGAGTCTATATTCTTTACTATGTTTCTATACTTAGACTTTACTTTCTCTGAAGAGTTTTTTACCTTCTTCGAAATAGATATCAATGAGTTAGAAAGGTAGTATTCCGAACCGATATATGACATGTTGTTTAGCAACAATATCAATTGATTTTCACTCAAATCTTTACGTGATATTGCTTTGTAAATATTACTAGTATAGTTATCCGAAGACATATTTCTGACTACAGTATTCAATAGTTTTTCCAAATAACTTAGTTTGTTGCTAGATTTTCTAAGCATACTTATAACAATTTCAGATACATAATGTCCCGAATCCATGTCAGATATTGCATCTATAAAGATATCGTATGTGCTGTCCGATAATTTATTACTAGCTATTATATCTTCTAATACTTTCGTTTTATAATGATTAGAGTCTATGTCAGTAGATAGATTGATGATTTTAATTATGTTTTGTTCAGTCAATTTATCTTTATCTATAACTTTATGCATCAACTCTGTTAGGTAATGATCCGAATCTATGTTTACAGATACACTGATTATTTTATCCAAATTAGCTGTACTCATAGTCCTTTTTCTTATAACTTGCGAAAGTATTTCCTTTACATAATGATCAGAATCTATATTACCACATATATCTAGAAAGCTTCTCATTTGTATGTCGGTAATATTACTGTTATCTACTGTTTTCTTTAATATCTCACTTATATAATGAGACGAATCCATATTGCCTATAGCATTAATATACGCAGATGTTGTTATGTCGTTTATAGTAAATGTGCTCAAACGGCTACTTAATATACTTTCCAAATAATAATTAGAATCTATTTGGTTACCTACTGCTACTATTACTTTTACTATATTGTCAGAATCCATTTTATACTCCAAAAGCAACTCGAAATACTTTGCTTTTACGTAGTCACTATCTATTTGTTCTATCTCGGAAAGTACTCCATCAGACTTTCCTTTTTTGTATATATTCTTCACCTTACTAGCTGCGGCTATAGTAGTCGATCTAGTTATAGAGCTAAGTATTTCTGCAAGCCAAGCTTTACCTTCGGGGTTATAGTCCTTTTCGCTAAACATACCTGTATAATATGTCTTGGTCAATTTCCCGTAGGAGTCAGACTCTATCCTTATACGTCTCGAACTACCAAAAGAAGATTTCCTGATATCGATAAACCCACCATTAGATATAGATATTATCTCTTTATTATCATCCGATAAAGTTATTTCCCCTTCGTGCTTTATATTGAAGTTGCCATTAGAATTCTTTATATTAACTGAATTTTTACTTTTACTGAAAAAATTGTAACTACTACTGCTTACTGTAACGCTGTTCTGACTAAGTAAACTAGTTGTACTCAACAGTAATGTTAGTATCATTATTGTCAAAGTATTCGGTTTTTGTATTAATGCTTTCATCTATTTTCTTTTTTTGATTATTAAGGCAAATATATAGAGAAGATGTATGTTAAAAAAAACGAATGTAATGAACCGACGTGTTAATGTAACGAAATGTAATATGTATAAAGTATTTATTTAGGGGGTTGTTCTATAGTTATACTTGGAGGTTCTTTTTGATACTTGAATAGGGAAAACAGTTGTCTTAAAATGTATTATTTTTAAGGTGTTTGTATAAGAGTTATATGCTGATTACCTGTCGTATTAGACTGTTTAATCTAAATATATAAGTAAAATAATTATAAAAAAAATAAAATAGACCTATAAGCCGAATTCTGTAACTGCCTAAGCAATTTCTTATCATTTATCTAGCCTTACAATTACTCGTAAGGTCAATCTGCCTACCCCTTGAAATTGAGCGAAGTAACTCTTAACACTCCAATATACATGGCATTTCACCGCATAGAGTTTACCTGGTTTCACTACAGCATTACCTGTACATACTTTCTGTTGCACTTGTCCTATCTCTGCAAAAGCAAAGGCGACGGGCGTTACCCGCTATGCTACTCTATGGTGTCCGGACTTTCCTCTTTCTAACTAAATAAAAAGCGATAAGACGGTCTATTTTATTAATTTTAAAACCTCCAAATTTCAAAAAAGTCTGGAGGTTATATTTTTTACTTTTCTTGAGTGCAAAAGTAATACTTTATATCTGTATAAAATAATTTTTACGAGAACATATCTTTTACTTTGTCAAAAAAAGATTTTTCCTGTTTAGAAGGCTGTGGTCTAAAGTTTTCATCTTCTCTTTCTTTTAAGAAAAATAACTTCTGATCTTCAGATAAGCTCTGAGGAGTCCATACATTTATATGTATTAATAAATCTCCTTTACCATAACTCTCCAAGCTAGGAAGTCCTTTACCTCTCAATCGTAATATTTTACCCGATTGAACTCCTTCTTCTATGTTTATTTTTACTTTTCCGTTAGCAGTATCTACTTCTTTTGAAACTCCTAATACAGCTTCTGAAAAGTTTATATATATATCGGTATGTAAGTTAACACCTTCTCTTTTCAGAGTTTCATGCTCTATTTCACTAATAAGAACTAACAAATCACCAGGTATAGAATTGTTACCAGGAGCATCGTTACCTTTACCAGTTACTTTTAACTGAATACCGTCAACAACTCCAGCAGGTATTTTGATAGACACTAATTCTTCCTCAACAATAAGCCCGTTAGCATCGCTGCCAGCAGGTTTGCTCGATATTGACTGTCCTGTTCCTCCACATCTGTCACAGGTTGCCGCTGTACGCATCTGTCCTAGCATAGTATTAACCACTTTACTTACTTGACCTTGACCATTACAAGTGCCACAAGTAGTATAGCTAACACCTTTAGCTTGTTTCTTACGTTTTACTCTTACTTTTTTCTCAACTCCTTCTAGTATTTCTTTAAGAGTAAGTTTTATTTTTATACGAAGATTACTTCCTTTGACTCTGGCAGGACCTCTACTTCTACCGCCTCCGCCTCCAAATCCTCCTCCGAAAATATCTCCAAATTGACTAAAGATATCGTCCATATTAGAATATTGTTGACGACCACCGCCACCACCTTCGAAAGCCTGATGACCAAAACGATCGTATTTAGCCTTTTTTTCGTCATTGCTAAGTACTTCATAAGCCTCTGCAGCCGATTTAAATTTCTCTTCTGCCTGCTTGTTGTCAGGGTTTTTGTCAGGGTGGTATTGTACAGCTTTTTTTCTGTATGCCTTTTTTATCTCGCTGGCATTAGCCGATTTGCTAACCCCTAATGTTTCGTAATAATCTTCTTTCATCTGTTTATTATTATTTATTGCAAGTATATAACATTTATATATTTAACACAATTAACCATGTAGTTATCTAACTACACAGTGCAATTGATTGTTAAATATAAATGTGTCATAAACAAATACTATTATATTATTGACCTATAACTACTTTAGGAAAACGGATTATCTTGTCACCTAACTTATAGCCTTGTTCTATATTGTCTATTATTTTACCTTTCATATCTTCAGTAGGAGCAGGTATTTGAGTTATAGCTTCATGAATTTCGGCATCGAAAGTGTCTCCTGCTTTTACTTCTATTTTCTCTAAACCTTTCAAAGTAAGTATAGACTTTAATTTGTCACTTATAAGAGTAACTCCCTGTAATATTTTATCGTTGCCTTCTTTTTTTATTTCTAATAAACCTCTTTCCAAATCGTCTAAAACAGGTATTATTGATACTATAACATCTTTACCAGCTGTTCTGAAAAGCTCTATTCTTTCTTTACTAGTTCTTTTTTTGTAGTTTTCGAACTCAGCAAAAAGTCTTAGATATTTATCCTTCTCTTTTTGTAATATCTCTTCAGGAGTTTCAACAACTTCTTCTTTTACCTCTACCTCAATTTTATCTTCTACTTTTTCTTCAGTTTTGGTTTCTACTTTTTCTTGTGTAGTCGTGTTGTCAGTTGTTTCTTCCATATTTATATCTTCCTTGGTGTTTTTATTCTTTTTACTCATTATTTTTTGTTCTAATTTTTTTTAAAATATATTGCAAATGTATTGCCAATAAAGATTAGGAAGTCACAATGTCATATATATTGTCTTTTTGTCATGGTTTAGTGAGACTGAAAAAATAATTAGAAACAACTTTTATTTGAGTAAATAATCTAATTTACTAGTACTCATTAAGGGTGTGAACTCTGTTAAACTATATTGAGCTAGTTTATTAACAATAAATGGGTCTCCCTCTAGTATTTCTATTAACTTCTTCTTAGAATTTATATCTGCTATAACTATTCCTCCGTCTCTAGGGTTTTTAGGTCCTCCTATTGTGAATATCCCTTTGTCATATTGTTTAGAAACATATTCTCTATGAGCTATTGTGAATTTATTTATCTCCTCTATTTCTTTAATGAATTTGAAATTTATTATATACATTTTTTAGTTTTTATTAAATTTCCCTGACCATTTTTCTGACCATTCCCTTATTGGATTGAATAATACAAATAGCTCTTCTCCTGTAAAGGTGAGCCTGTATCCTTCTTTTTTTTCTATTATAAAAGTTTCTTGTAATTCCTTTAATCTTGTGTTTAAAGTAGTGGGAGATATTCGGTCACATATCTTTTCTAATTGACTAAATGTTTTTGGGCTTTCTTTGAGATGCCAAAGTATATTCATAGACCAATTTCGACCCAACAAATCAAATAAAGCCATTATTGGTTTCCCTGATTTAGATCCTCTGACAGGTTTTCCCGGTATAGGTGTATTCATGTTTTATTATGTTTTTTACAAAACTACATTTTTTGTAGTTAACTACAAAAAATGTAGTTGTATTTTTTAATGAATATTAATGCTTATTATAAAAACAAGAACTTATATTTGCTGTAAATAATTTCTAAAAATGCAAGTAAAATCAGAAAACAATAATACTCTTTTGAGTGAGTTAAAAGTCAAACTTTTAAAAGTATTCTTAGGAGGTGGTCAGAAAAGATTAGATAAACAAAAATCGTTAGGAAAGCTTTCAGCAAGAGAAAGAATAGACTATTTGCTAGATAATGAAAGCGAAAGCATAGAAATAGGAGCTTTTGCAGGCGATAATATGTACCAAGAACACGGTGGTTGCCCAAGTGGAGGAGTTGTTGTAAAGATAGGGTATATAGAAGGAAAGCAATGTGTAGTTGTGGCTAACGACCCTACGGTAAAGGCTGGTGCTTGGTTTCCTATTACTGGGAAGAAAAACTTAAGAGCCCAAGAAATAGCTATGGAAAACAGGCTGCCTATAGTGTATTTGGTCGATAGTGCAGGAGTTTATTTGCCTTTACAAGACGAAATATTTCCCGATAAAGAACATTTTGGGCGTATTTTCAGAAATAATGCCAAGATGAGTAGCATGGGTATAACTCAAATAGCTGCCGTTATGGGAAGTTGTGTTGCAGGAGGTGCTTACTTACCTATAATGAGTGATGAGGCGTTAATAGTTAATAAAACTGGGTCTATATTTTTGGCTGGTAGTTATTTGGTAAAAGCAGCTATAGGAGAAAGTATCGATAACGAAAGCCTTGGAGGTGCTACTATGCACAGCGAAGTGTCAGGGGTTATTGACTATAAAACCGAAACGGATAGCGAATGTTTAGATACTATTAAAGACATAATAGGTAAAATAGGTGATTCTGATAAAGCAGGTTTTAACAGAATAGACTCTGTTGAAACGGCTACAAATACTGAGGAGTTATTGAATATAATACCTAATGACAGAACTAAACCTTATGAGATAAAAGACATACTAAACGGTATAGTCGATGCAGATAGCATTACAGAATATAAGTCTGATTATGGTAAAACATTGTTCTGTGGATATGCAAGAATAGACGGATGGGCAGTAGGTGTAGTTGCTAACAGACGTAAAGTAGTGAAAAATGGAAAAGGCGAAATGCAATTTGGAGGAGTTATATATTCGGATAGTTCCGATAAAGCTACTCGTTTCATAGCTAATTGTAATCAGAAAAAGATACCTTTAGTGTTTTTACAAGATGTATCAGGCTTTATGGTTGGTAGTAAAAGCGAACAAGGAGGTATAATAAAAGATGGAGCTAAGATGGTAAATGCTCTTAGTAATAGTGTGGTGCCTAAGTTTACAATAATAATAGGGAACTCTTTTGGGGCAGGTAACTATGCTATGTGTGGGAAAGCGTTTGACCCTAGGCTGATAGTAGCTTGGCCAACAGCTAAACTAGCCGTAATGGGAGGGAAGCAAGCTGCAAAAGTGTTGTTGCAAATAGAAAAAGCTAAAATAAAAAAGCAAGGAACAGCTCTTAGTGAGCAAGAAGAAAAAGATTTACTTAACAAAATAGAAACTTCTTACGAACAACAAACTTCTCCTTATTATGCAGCAGCTAGGTTATGGACCGATGGAATAATTGACCCTAAAGACACTAGACTATGGATAAGTATGGGTATAGAAATGGCTAATAATAATCCTATAAAAGAGAAATTTAATATGGGAGTATTACAAGTTTAAAAATAATTTATTAAAACAAATAAGTTTAAAGTATATTTGTTACTTTAAAAATAAGACATAATAAAACTACAATATGGGAAGAGCATTTGAATTCAGAAAAGCTAGAAAAATGAAACGTTGGTCAGCTATGGCAAAAACATTTACCAGAATAGGTAAAGACATAGTGATGGCAGTAAAAGAAGGTGGTGCAAATCCCGATTCTAACTCTAGGCTGAGAGCTGTTATGCAAAATGCCAAGGCTGCAAATATGCCTAAAGAAAATGTAGAAAGAGCGATCAAAAAAGCTACAGACAAAGACACTGATAACTACAAAGAAGTGTTGTTTGAGGGGTATGCTCCTAACGGAATAGCAGTAGTAGTCGAAACTGCTACCGACAATAACAACCGTACAGTGGCTAATGTAAGAGCTTGTTTTAACAAAAATGATGGTGCTTTTGGTACTTCTGGTTCGGTTGTTTTTATGTTCGATCGTACCTGTAACTTCAATATAAAAGCTAGTGATGTAAAGGTAGAAATGGATGATTTAGAAATGGATCTTTTGGACTTTGAAGTAGAAGAAGTATTCAAAGACGAAGAAGAAAATTCTATAGTTATTTATGCTCCTTTCGAAGAGTTTGGAGGTATTCAGAAATATTTGGAAGACAATTCTATAGAAATAATATCGTCAGGGTTTGAAAGGATACCTAACAATACTAAGCAATTAGAAGGTACTCAACTAGAAGAAGTAGAAAAATTATTAGAAAAACTAGAAGAAGACGAAGACGTGCAAAATGTATATCATAATATGGTTAGCTAGTTTAGATAGAAGAATATAAAAAACCACCTAACTTTATGTGTTTGGTGGTTTTTTTATGGATTAGTTTGTACTATCGATGTTTTTGTAAAGTTCAATATATTTTGACTTTTACAGTGATATATACTAGTTTTAAAGCTTCTCAATAGTCAGTTAATAGGCTTTAACATCTTTGTATCTTCGGATAAATAATGTAAATTTGCCAAACTTATATAATAAACAATGAAAAACAAATCATACATAGGTATATCCTTTATAGTCCTAATTTTTGGAATATATGCAATTCCCAAAATAGTAAACAAATTCAAAGAAAACTCAATAGTTAAGCACGACAGACTTAACCGAGCAGATACTAATAAACTTTCGTTTTTGGTGCTAGATGGAGAACCTAAGAAAATTCCTGATTTTGCCTTTCTTAATCAAGATAGTCTTATAATAAGCAATGCTGACTATGCTAACAAGGTATATGTTATAGATTTCTTTTTTACTAGTTGCCCAACTATTTGCCCAGTAATGACTACTAATATGAGCGAATTACAAAAAAGTTTTGGAGATAATGAGAATTTTGCAATAGCATCATTTTCTATAGATCCTAGTAATGATAGTCCTTCGGTAATGAAAAAATATGCTGAAAATTACGGTATAAATTCGTTGACTTGGAACTTATTAACAGGCGATATAGACGATATATATGAACTATCTAATAAAGGTTTAAATATATTTGCAGGAATAAACCCCGATGTAGAGGGAGGTTTTGAGCATCAAGGTCATTTTGCTTTGGTAGACCAAAACGGGTTTATACGTTGTAGAAAAGACAAACACGGTAACCCTATAGTATATTATTTGGGTACCGAAAAAGAGCAAATAGAAATGATAAAAGCAGATATAGAATTGCTTTTGAACGAAAAATAAGCTTCATTTAATAAAATAAAACCACCAGAAATTTAAGATAATGAAAGAATACAAAAAAATAATAACAATAGTTTCTATAATAATACCACTGGCAGTAGCAGCATTGTTCGGTATCAAAATACCCAATGTAGAGCCTTTGACCTTTTTGCCACCTATATATGCGGCAACTAACGGGGTAACTGCGGTATTGCTAGTGCTAGCAGTATGGGCTATAAAAAACAAAAAAAGGAAACTACACGAAAACCTGATGAAAGTATGTGTAGGGCTGTCTTTAGCATTTTTGTTAATGTATATTTCTTATCATATGACTTCAGACTCTACCAAGTTCGGAGGAGAAGGAGCTGTCAAATATATTTATTATTTTATACTTATAACTCATATAATACTTTCTGTAATTATAATACCTTTAGTGTTAGTTACTTTTGCCAGAGGATATTTTAAAGAGTTTGAAGAACATAAAAAAATAGCAAGAATCACATTCCCTCTTTGGGTATATGTAGCTGTTACAGGAGTTGTTGTTTATATAATGATATCTCCATATTACTAGAATTATGAAATTAAAATATCTTTTTATATTCTTTATTATAAGTCAAATATCATATTCACAATGTGTGATGTGTAAAGCTGTAATAGAAAAAGGAGATGCTGATATAGCAGAAGGAGTAAATTCGGGAATAATGTATCTTATGGTGTTTCCATATCTGAGTATAGCTTTATTGATATATTTCCTAGTAAAATACATGAAGAAAAACAAAATAAGTTAAATAAATGTCTGAAAATAATTCGTTCGATAGTTTAAGAGAAAAACTAGAAGAGTCTAACAAATATCCTTGCAGATATATGTTCAAATACGTAATGCCAGCCGATGGAGAGCAAGAAGGTCAATTAAAAGAAATATTTAAAGACCTAAAAACTACCACTACTGTAGGTAAGTCCAAAACTGGTAAATACAAAAGTATAACTATAGTAATGACGGTAGAAAACACCGATCAGATAATAGATAAATACCTAAAAGTAGAAAACATAAAAGGATTAGTATCTCTATAATTATGGATATAATTTTCGCAACAAATAACCAGCATAAAGCCAAAGAAGTAAATGATATGCTTCCTGAGGGTTTTAACGTTCTTAGCCTTAAAGATGTAAAGCTAAACGAAGAAGTTGAAGAAAACGGGGATACTTTGGAGGCTAACTCTAAACTAAAAGCCGATTATGTTTCTTCTAATACATCTACAGCTTGCTTTGCCGATGATACTGGCTTGTTTGTAGAGTCTCTTGATGGGAGGCCAGGAATATATGCCGCTAGGTATGCTGGGGAAAACTGTGATTCTAAAGATAATATAATAAAATTGCTGGGTGAGCTAGAAGGAAAAGAAAACCGAAAAGCTTATTTCAAGACCGTTCTTTGCTTGCATATTAATGGAAAAGAATTGTTTTTTGAAGGAATATGCAGAGGAACTATAAGTTCAGAATATAAAGGAAATGAAGGTTTTGGATACAATCCGGTGTTTGTTCCCGAAGGCTATGATAAATCTTTTTCTGAGCTTCCTATGGATCTCAGAAAGAAAATAAACCATAGAGCTATAGCAGTTAGTAAATTAAACGAATATCTGAAAACAATATAAATTATATGCCAAGAACTTATAAGATAGTTTTAGTATTAATATCGTTATTATCGGTATGGATTTTAAATATAAGTCTTGGTTCGGTTAATATACCTTTTTCTGAAATATTTGATTATTTGTTATCTGATATGAACAAAGAAAACTGGGAATACACAATAATAGAGTATAGATTGTTGAAGTCTATAACCGCAATATTGGTAGGGTCAGGGCTTAGTGTTTGTGGCTTGTTTATGCAAAATATATTTCAGAATCCTCTGGCAGGGCCTTATGTATTAGGTGTTAGTTCTGGTTCTTCGCTAGGAGTTGCTGTTTTTATAATGGGTTCGGCATTTTTTACTAACTCATTATTAGGACAAACGATAAATTCGTTGTCTATGGTATTGTCTTCTTGTTTGGGAGCTTTGGGGGTATTTGCCCTTATTATGACTACTTCTATAAGAGTCAAAAACACACTTTCGGTACTTATAGTAGGGCTTATGTTCAGTAGTTTTGCTAGTGCTATAGTCAATGTATTATCATTTTTTTCTGAATCGGAAAAATTACAACAATTTGTATTCTGGACCTTCGGAAGCCTTTCCGATTTGGATTGGAACGATATATATATACTCTTAGGAGTTTTTGTTCTATCTATTTTATTGTTTATAAAATGCTTGAAACCTATGAATAGTCTCAAAATAGGCGAAAATTACGCTCAATCTATGGGAGTTTCGGTCAAAACACTAAGAAATACAGTGTTTTTTGTAGTAAGCATATTGACAGGAGTTATCACAGCTTATGTAGGGCCTATAGCTTTTATAGGCTTAGCAGTTCCTCATCTGGCCAAATTGTTAGTAAAAACAACCGATATAAGAGTTTTGTTTTTGTACACTGCCATATTAGGAGCTATAGTATTACTTGTTTGTGACACCATAGCTCAGTTACCAGGGAGTCAATATAGTTTACCTATTAACGCTGTTACTTCTCTGTTTGGAGCTCCTATTGTTATATTTTTAATACTAAAAAAACAATAAATGAGTATATTGAAACTTACAAATTTAGATATTGGTTACAAAGAAGAAAACGTTTTGGTCAAAGACATTAATATCAATATAGTAAACAATAAACTGATTTGTCTTTTGGGTTGTAATGGAGCAGGTAAGTCTACTTTACTCAAAACCATAAGTAAGCTAATGAAGCCTATTAATGGTAAAGTAGAACTATCAGGAAATGATATATTTCTGAAGAAAAACAATAATATATCTAAGAGAATAAGTATTGTTTTGACCGATAAAATATATGAATCGAATATGACTGTTTATGAACTGGTAAGCCTAGGGAGACAGCCTTATACCGATTGGTTCGGGAATATTAGAGATGAAGATAGACTCAAAATATTAGAATCGCTCGCAATAACTGATTCTATAGATTTGAAGGACAAAAAAGTATCAGAATTAAGCGACGGACAGGCTCAAAAAGTATGGATATCAAGAGCTTTGGCTCAAGATACTGATATTATATTATTAGACGAACCTACATCTCACCTCGATTTCAGAAACAAAATAAAAATATTTAATTTACTTAAAAACATAGTTTTAACCACTGACAAAACCGTGATAATTTCGACTCATGAGGTTAATCTGGCTTTGAAGATAGCAGAGGAATTGTGGCTTATCAGAAACGATAAGATGATAGAAGGTAAAGTAGATAAACTAATAGATAATGAAGATATTAGCGGTTTTGTAGATTCTGAATATTTACTTTTCAATAAAGAATTAAAACAATTTATTTTCAAAAAGGACTAAAAGTAATAATTATTCTATATTTTTGGTTTTCAAAACTAAAAAACACATAAATGAAGAAAATTATTTTGAGTATAGCTGTTTTAGGGATTATTTCTTGTAAATCGTCTCAGGTAACACTAGGAGAAACTTCTAAAGAGGACTTGTCTGTACAGTATGCAAACACTATTAACGAAGAAGACCTAAAGAAACATCTTTATATATTGGCATCGGACGAATATGAGGGTAGAGGTACTGGAGAAGCTGGGCATGAAAAAGCAGGACAATATATTAAAGATTTCTACTTAGACCACGAAATAAAATCACCAATAGGAGGTGATGATTATTTTCAGGAAGTTCCTAAAGAATTTTTAAAGCCCGACTTGAACGATTCTTTCAATGTAGTTGCATTTATAGAAGGATCAGAAAAGCCAGACGAAGTACTTGTAATATCGGCACATTTGGACCATATAGGTATAGAAGATGGGCAGGTTTTTAACGGAGCAGACGACGATGGTTCTGGTAATGTTTCTATATTGGAAATAGCAGAAGCGTTCCAAAAAGCGGTAAAAGACGGGCATAGACCTAAGCGTTCCATCATGTTTTTGCACGTAACGGGAGAAGAAAAAGGGCTTTTGGGTTCTAAATACTATGTTGACCATCCTGTAGAAATGTTTCCTATAAGTAAAACTACTGCTAACCTTAATATAGATATGGTTGGGCGTAGTGACGAAGCACACAAAGACGATAAAGATTTTGTTTACTTAATAGGTGCAGATAAACTGAGTACCGAATTACATAATCTGTCAGAAAAAATGAACAAAAAGTATATGAATATAAATATTGATTATACTTTTAACGACGAAAATGATCCTAACAGATTTTATTACAGATCAGACCATTATAACTTCGCCAAAAAGGGAGTTCCAATTATATTTTATTTCAATGGAGTACACGAAGACTATCACAAAGCTAGTGATACACCAGACAAAATAGACTATAAAATGCTAAAACGTAGAGCTCAATTGGTGTTTTATACAGCATGGGAAATAGCTAATATGTCTAATATGTTAGTAGTTGATAAGCCTATTAAGTAATATTTATATTGTTTAAAACTTTAAAAAAAGCCTCTTGTTTCTGTTAGAAATGAGAGGCTTTTTTGGGTTTTAGTTTTATTTCACTGTCAGTAATTTATATACTCTTACTTCAATCTCTTCAACCAAGTACTCATAGAAACTTCTTTATTCAAATAATCGGCTAATTCATCCGATTTTATTCTATGTTGTTCCATAGTATCTCTGTTACGTATAGTCACTGTGTTGTCCTCTATAGTCTGATGATCTATAGTAACACAAAACGGAGTTCCTAGCGAATCTTGTCTTCTATATCTTCTTCCTACAGAATCTTTTTCGTCGTAAGCTACGCTGTATTCTAGTCTCAAATCAGCTAATATTTTCTTAGCAATATCAGGTAATCCGTCTTTTTTGACAAGTGGAAGTATAGCTACTTTGATAGGTGCTAATACAAACGGAAGTTTAAGTACAGTTCTTGTTTTTCCTTCTCCTAAGTCTTCTTCTTTCAAAGAACCAGAAATTATAGCCAAGAACAATCTATCTAAGCCTACAGAAGTTTCTACTACATAAGGAGTGTAAGTTTCTTCTCTTTCGTTGTCGAAATACTGTATTTTCTTACCAGAAAACTCTTGATGAGCCTTTAGGTCAAAATCGGTACGAGAGTGTATTCCTTCTAGTTCTTTGAAACCAAACGGGAAACGATACTCAATATCGGCAGCAGCATCGGCATAGTGAGCTAGTTTATCATGGTCGTGAAAACGGTAATTATCTTCACCCAGTCCTAAAGAATAATGCCAAGCCAATCTTTTTTCTTTCCAGATATCGTACCATTTTTTTTGTTCTCCTGGAGCTACAAAATATTGCATTTCCATTTGTTCAAACTCTCTCATACGGAATATAAATTGACGAGCAACTATCTCGTTACGGAAAGCTTTACCAGTCTGAGCTATACCAAAAGGTATCTTCATACGTCCTGTTTTTTGTACGTTAAGGAAGTTTATAAATATCCCTTGAGCAGTTTCTGGTCTTAGATAAAGTTTTGTAGCATCCTCGGCACTAGCACCTATTTTGGTGTCAAACATAAGGTTAAACTGCTTTACGTCGGTCCAGTTTTTAGATCCTGAAATAGGACAAACTATACCTAACTCTTCTATCTGAGCTTTTACATCGTCTAGGTCTTCGTTTTCTAACGATTTACCCATTCGCGATAGTATCTGGCTTTGTTTTTCTTTATAAGCTACTACTTTAGGATTAGTTTCCAAAAACTGAGCTTTGTCAAAATCTTCACCAAAACGCTTAACAGCTTTCTTTATTTCTTTCTCTATTTTAGTGTCTATTTTGGCTACATAGTCCTCTATCAATACATCGGCTCTATATCTTTTGTTAGAATCTTTGTTGTCTATAAGCGGGTCAGTAAAAGCATCTACATGCCCTGAAGCTTTCCATACTTTAGGATGAGTAAATATAGCAGAGTCTATACCAACTATATTGTCGTTAAGCTGTACCATCGACTTCCACCAATATTCTCTTATGTTTTTCTTTAACTCAGAACCATTCTGAGCGTAGTCATAAACAGCACTAAGTCCGTCGTATATTTCGCTCGATTGAAATACAAACCCGTATTCTTTACAATGCGATATTACTTTTTTGAACTGATCTTCTTGCTTTGCCATTGCTTTATTTTATAAATTATTATATTAAAAACCAAAAAGAGAATAGTTTTATTAAATCTATTCTCTTTTTGTTATTCTTTACTTATTTTGTCTAAATACTAAAAAAGACCTTTTTTCAACAATATACTTTCTTTACCTACAAACTTACCGTTTATATATATATGTACAAAGTACATTTTCTTTTTTAATTTATCTTTTTTCAAATCGATGATAGAAGATACGCTTACTTTATCACCTTGATAGTTAGCTTTAGTAGAATAAGAATAAGTCAAGTTGAATTTTTTATAACTAACAAATTCTCCTTTTCCGTCTATAACTATTCCATCTTTGTCTTTTATTACGTAGTAAATATCAACTTCACCAGTTTCATTTACATCGTTAGGTAATATTTCGAAAGATACTTTAAAAGCATTAGTACTTCTACTTTTGTTAGTTGCTTTATAACTACCTTTTTTGCTTTTCTTCAAAGAAGATATTTTGATAGTCTCAACTTCCATTCTAGCAAAATAATCTAAATTTTTCTGAAGAGTAGTGTTTCTTTCAGTTAATTGCTTGTTGTCTTCTTCTTTTACTTTTATAGTGTTTTCTGCCTCGCCTAGCTTCTCTGTAGTTTCCTCTACTGTTGTGTTAATGTCTGCTATTATAAAATTCAATTTTTGTATTTTAGAGTTTAACAAACCTATTTCTCTCTTATATCTATAAGATTGAGATTTAGAAATACTTTTTTGTTTTTTAAGGTCAGCCAAATATCCTTCTATTCTAGCCTTAGCTTCGGTAAGTTCAGTTTCCATTACAGAGTTTGAAGCTTCTAAAGAATCGTATTTCTCTACCAAAAGAGTCAATTCGTTTTCTATACTTTTCTTCTCTATTTCTAGTTTAGTTATTTCTTTTGTGGTTTCGGCATTGTTGTAGTACATGTATCCTGCGCAAGACAATAGTACTATGACTAATAAAACGATTATAGTTTTATACTTAGACATCTCTTTGTTTGGTGTTTCCAATTCTTTCATTTTGTTTAATAGTTAGGTTGTAATATTTTACGCAAATATAATAATAAAATACGGAAAAAGTGTTTTTATACTGTAAAGCTATATTATTATATCAATACTGTTGAAAATCAAACGATTATTCTCTTTACTCTTTGCGAAGTCATAGTTAATACTTCATAACTAATAGTACCTATTTTCCTCGAAATAGTCAATATATCGTCTTGTGTGCCGAAAAACACTGCTTCATCTCCTATTTTACAATCTATGCCTGTAATGTTTACCATTGTCATGTCCATGCACACATTACCTATTATATTAGCTTTTTGATTATTGATGCTAAACCAAAAATTTTCATTACCCAAACTTCTGCTTATACCATCGGCATGCCCTATGCTTAACGTAGCTATTGTAGTGTCTTCTTCTGCTACGAATTCACCATTATAACTCACCGATTCTCCTTTTTTGATAGTATGTATATGAGATATTTGAGTTTTTAGACTGCAAACATTTTCTAAACCTTCATTTTTATAATTATCAAAACCTAATAAACCTATACCTATACGAACCATGTCCATTTCGGCATTTTTATGATTCAATATTCCTGATGTATTTGCTATATGTCTTATTATTTTATAATCTAATCCTTTTTCTACTTTATCTGCGATGCTATTAAACGAGCTGATCTGAGAATTAGTAATATTGTTTGTTAGGCTATCTTCACTAGCTATAAGATGCGAAAATATAGAAACAACTTTAATGTATTTATTGTCACGGATCAACTCTATTAGTTCGTTAGTTTGGTTTAGATTGAAACCAAGCCTGTTAAGACCTGTGTTGATGTTTATATGTATAGGGTAGTTTTCTGTTTTATGTTTCTTACATATATATATAAAATGCTTTAGAGAATATATACTATACAAGCAAGGTTCCAAATTGTTTTCTATTATTTGCGGGAAACTATTTGTTTGTGGATGCAGTACAAGTATGTTTTTCTTAATATTACCTTCTCTTAATGTTAACCCTTCGTCACAATAAGCTACTGCATATTTGTCTACTTTTGCTTCTATTTGTTTAGCTATCAATAAAGAATCACTTCCGTAAGCAAAAGCCTTAATTATAGCGATAAGTATAGTTTTAGGTTTTAATTTACTTCTCCAATGATTAATATTATTATCTATTGCTTTTTTGCTTATTTCTAAAACAGAAGGGTATAGCATGAGTGTTATTGACGGTTTATTTGTGTGTTTCTTTGTAGTATGCAGCTCTACTTAGGGGTTCATATTCCTGAACTTCACCAAGCATTATTTGTTTTTCGTTTTCTACTTTTCTATAGCTGAAATGAGCCAAATTACCTGTTATGGTACAAACGGCATGAACTTTGGTTACATATTCGGCAGTAGCCATGAGGTAGGGCATAGGGCCAAAAGGCTTCCCTTGAAAATCCATATCTAAACCGGCAACTATAACTCTTACTCCTTTGTTGGCTAAGTCGTTACATACATTTATTATTTCATGGTCAAAAAATTGAGCTTCGTCTATGCCTACAACTTCTACTCCATCAGCCAAAAGGCGAATACTTTCCGCAGAAGTAACAACTGTAGAATGTATTTTGTTATTGTCATGCGAGACCACATCGTTTTCATCGTAACGAGTATCTATCATAGGCTTAAATATCTCTACTTTTTGCTTAGCAAAGGTGGCTCTTTTTAGTCGTCGCAATAGCTCTTCTGTTTTTCCTGAAAACATAGAGCCTGTTATAACTTCTATCCAGCCAAATTTTTCGTTGTGGTTAACGGTGTTCTCTAAAAACATACTTTTGTGGGTGAAAAATTATTAAATAATAATTGTACTTTTGTAAAATACAAATCTAATAAAAAGCATCTTAATATCTGTTAATTTTAATAAATAATGCGTAGAAAAATAGAAGAAGAATTACTTGTTTTGGCACATAAAGTGTTGAAAATAAATAACAAAACAGACCTTAATTCATTGAAAAATGATGCTAAAAACTTATATGAAGGACTTACTGCCCTAGTTTTTTTAGAAAACACTTTAGATAAGGAAAAAGCAGATATACTACTAGGAAACCAATGGATAAAGGAATTGTTTACCCATAAATTGTCAGAGTTTGTAGATAAACCTGCAAACGATAATCTAGACAAAATAGAGGTGAAACCGATAGTAAAACCTCAAATAACAGAAACTAAACCTGTAGAAAAAGAAATTGAAAAAAATCAAACTTCCGAATTAGATTTGGAAGAAGTTCACTATTTTGAAAACCTAAATTCGGAATTTTCTAAACAATTTAAAAATAATACTCCTGAGGATATTTTTAAAGATAAAACACAAGAAAAGAAAACTAAAACGTCTCTTAATGATAGACTTTCTAAAAATAAAATAAATATAGATCTAAACGATAGAATAGCTTTTGTAAAGCATTTGTTCCAAGGAGATAATACCTTGTTTAAAGAATCAATAGGTGTTTTAAATTCTTATAAAGAAGTAAAACAGGCATTATATTATGTGGAAAACAACTTAAAGACTAAACTCAATTGGGATGATAAAAAAGACTATGAAAAAAGATTTATGACATTAATAAAACGTAAATTTGTAAATTAAATAAACAATATTAAATGAACAGCAAGCAGATTAATATTCTTTTTGATAAAGTAATCAAAGAATACCATATAATAGATAGTGTAGATCAAGATTTTAACAATCATTATCCTTATTCTAAAGATTCTTTGGAGCATTTGCTTTATAAGAAAAACTGGATAGATACTGTACAATGGCATTTCGAAGATATAATAAGACTACCAGATATAAACCCTGTTGAGGCTTTGAAATTGAAAAGAAAAATAGACGCATCTAACCAAGAAAGAACCGATATGGTTGAATTTGTAGATGTTTTTTTCTTAGAAATGAATAAAGAAGTTAAGGTAAAAGATAATGCGACCGTAAATACTGAAAGTCCTGCTTGGGCATTAGATAGGTTGTCTATTTTGGCACTTAAAATATATCATATGAGTGAGGAAGCTGAAAGAACTTCGGCAACAGATGAGCATAGAAGTAAATGTGCCGATAAATTGGCTATTTTGCTAGAGCAAAGAGAAGACTTATCTAAAGCAATAGATGAATTAACAGAGGATATCTCAAAAGGAAAAAAGTACATGAAAGTTTACAAACAAATGAAAATGTACAATGACGACGAGCTAAATCCTATGTTGTATAAAAAAGCATAACAATGTTTGATGTAAAAAAAATAAGAGAAGACTTTCCTATTCTTAATGAAAAAGTGAATGGGAAGGCTTTGGTTTATTTCGATAATGGAGCAACTAACCAAAAACCTAATCAGGTGGTTAATTCTATAGTCGATTATTATAAAACAACTAATTCGAATATACATAGAGGTGTGCATAGTCTTAGCCAGAAGGCTACTGAGGCTTTTGAAAATGCAAGAATTAAGATTCAAAATCATTTTAATATAGGAAGTAGTAAAGAGGTTATTTTGACCAAAGGAACTACCGAAAGTATCAATTTGGTAGCTTCTTGTTTTACTTCTATAGTATCTAAAGGCGATGAAATATTAGTTTCAGCACTAGAACATCACTCCAATATAGTGCCTTGGCAACTATTGTGTGAACGCACGGGAGCAGAGCTAAAGGTAATCCCTATGAACCAAAACGGGGAGTTGGAGGTTGATAAACTGGACATACTAATAAACGAAAACACTAAACTGGTTGCTGTAAATCATATTTCGAATGCTCTGGGTATTATCAACCCTATAGAGTTGATAATAGAAAAAGCTCATAAAGTAGGTGCAGCCGTTTTGATAGACGGAGCTCAGTCTTCACCGCATCTTAAAATAGATATTCAAAAACTAGACTGCGATTTTTATACAGTATCGGCACATAAAATGTGTGGGCCTACTGGGGTTGGAGTTTTGTTTGGTAAGCAAGATTGGCTAAACAAAATGGTTCCTTATCACGGAGGAGGAGAAATGATAAAAGAAGTTAGTTTCGAAAAAACTACTTATGCCGATCTGCCTCACAAATTCGAAGCTGGGACTCCTAATATAGCAGGTGTTATTGCTTTTGGAGAAGCTATAGACTACCTAAATAATATAGGTTTAGAAAATATAGAGAAATATGAAAACTCTCTTCTTGTTTATGCTCAAAAGCAACTTTTAGACATAGAAGATGTTAAAATATATGGAGAATCAGACAAAAAAGCTGCTGTAATTTCCTTCAATATAGAAGGTGTTCATCCTTACGATATAGGTCATATACTAGACCAGCAAGGTGTGGCAGTTAGGACGGGGCATCATTGTACTCAGCCTATTATGTCTTATTTTGATATACCAGGTACGGTAAGAGCATCTTTTTCGTTTTATAATACTATAGAAGAGATAGATGTTTTTGTATCAGCTTTGAAAAAGGCTATAAGAATGCTTAAATAAATTTAAAAAGCTTCAAATATTTTACCTGGAAGAGGTTTTACAACTCCTTTTAGTTCCAATTCTAACAAAATACTTACCATTTTATAGGTAGGTATTTTGCATTTTATAGATATATTGTCTAGAGAATGTTGACCTTCTTTGAGAAGTATATCGTAAGTTTTTTGTTGGTCAGGTTTTAGGTCTAGGAATAGTTGTTTTTGTATTACTTTGGGTTTAGGGTCTTGATCCCAATTTAGTTGTTCTATCAATTGTGTAGGTTCTAAAAGTATAGCTGCTTTATTTCTCATTATAAGGTTATTACATCCTTTGCTGTAAGTGTCTAAATATCTGCCGGGTAAGGCAAATACGTCTCTATTGTAAGAGTTTGCGATCTCAGCGGTTATTAAAGAGCCTCCTTTGGCTGCCGATTCTATGACTATGGTAGCTTTAGATAAACCAGCGATTATTCTGTTTCTTGCTACAAAATTGATGGGAAAGGGGTTTGTGTCATAAAAATACTCAGTCATAAATCCACCTTTTTCCAATACGTCTTTCATGTATTTTTTGTGTATTTTAGGGTATATAGTTTTGAATCCATGTGCCAGTATGGCTACAGTTTGCAAGTCGTTTTCTAAAGCACATCGATGAGCAAATATATCGACACCGTAAGCAAATCCGCTAACTATTATAGGGTCATATTTGGCTATGCTATCTATTAATTCTTTACAGAATCCTTTTCCGTAGCTAGTCATATTCCTAGTGCCTACTATGCTTATTGTTTTCTTGTTAAAATCAAAATCTCCTTCTTGAAACAATACAGTAGGAGCGTCTTCGCAGTTTTTTAACAATTTAGGATATTCTTTTTGATTTATTGCTAAAGCTTTTATATTGTTTTCCAATATTAGGTCTAACTCTCTCTTAGCTAATTCTAAAGGTTGTTTGCTTTTTATTTTGGAAAGTATTTTGTCTCCATGTTTGGGGAGTTTTGCCACAAAGTCATTAGTGTTCTCATATATATTGGTAGCAAGCTTTGAATAAGCCAGTAGTTTTTTGCAAACTATAGGTCCAAAGCTGTTCTTTAAGGCTAGAATATAAGTGAGTTCTTTGTGGTCAATCATATTATTACTGGTTGCTTTAGTTTAATAGTTTAGTTTAAAGGGTTTTATTGTGTTAATAAATATACTAATAATAACTAACAAAGAAAAATGAAATTCATATATTTGTTAGATATAATTGACCCACGTTAAACAGATACTATGAATAAACTAAATACTTATATAAGCGAATTACTATACAGATACGAATGTGTAATAGTTCCTGGTTTTGGAGGTTTTGTTACCAATGAAACTTCTTCGCAAGAAAATTTGTTTAACAAAACATTTAGTCCTCCTAAAAAAGTAATAGGTTTTAATAAATTTCTGATCAATAATGATGGTTTGTTGGCTAATTATATATCGTCGGTAAATGGTGTAACTTACGAAAAAGCATTAAGAGAAATATATCAAACTGTTGATTTATGGAATGAACAATTGAATAATAATTCATTAACTTTAGAAGGAATAGGAGATTTATATATTAATAATAATAATAAAATAATCTTCGAGCCTATTAAAGATGTTAATTATTTGACAGATGCTTTTGGTTTAGAAACAGTAAAAGTAGAGTTTGACAAAAAACAAGAACCTGTTGTTACTAAAAAAGAAATAATCACTAATAATATATGGAAATATGTTTCTGTGGCTGCTGTAGGTACAATTATGTTTGTACTTGGTAACTTAAAGTATATAAGTAATACTGTAGAGTCTTACAATTTATCTTTAGAAGAATCTTCGGAAGAAAGTATTATACAGGAAGCTTCTATAGTACCTTCTAATGTTTTGCCTATCAAATATACAATTGAAGATGAGATATTCGTAAAGGAAGAAGAAAAGAAAGAAATAGTAGAAAAAATAGCTCAATATCATGTGATAATAAATGCTTTCAGAAAAAAAGTTAATGCTAGTAAGGAAATTTCTAGACTTAATAAAAAAGGAGGTGATTCAAAAGTTGCTAGAGTGAATAGATGGGGTCTTTCTGAGGTTTCTTACAAGAGTTTTACTACTATGAAAGAGGCTAGAATAGAATTAAGAAAAGCTAGAGTTAGCTTGAATAAAAGTGCTTGGATACTGAAATATTAAAATATATGGAACCGAAACCAGCGAGTGAATCATTGACAATAATGACCGATTTGGTCTTGCCACAAGAGACAAACCCTTTAAATAACCTTTTTGGAGGCGAACTTTTGGCCCGAATGGACAGAGCCTGTAGTATAGCTGCCAGAAGGCATTCTAGAAGGATAGTAGTAACAGCATCGGTCAACAACGTAGCTTTTACTAAATCGATACCTCTAGGGAGTGTTGTAACTGTAGAAGCTAAAGTAACCAGAGCATTCAAAACTTCTATGGAAGTTATATGTGATGTGTGGATAGAAGACCGTGAGTCTGGAGAAAAAACCAAGGCCAACGAAGGTATTTATACTTTTGTAGCAGTTTCTGAAATGGGGTCTCCTATAGGTGTTCCTTTGTTGAAACCAGAAACCAAATTGGAAAAAGAAAGATACGATGGTGCTTTGAGACGAAAACAACTGAGTCTTATTCTATCTGGTAAAATGAAACCAGAAGATGCTACCGAATTAAAAGCTCTTTTTATGAAAGAATAGATTTTAAATTGTTACTATAACCAAAAAAAGACTCAATAAATAAATTTTATTGAGGCTTTTTTGAGTTTAAAATATATTGAAAGTTGAAATAAACTAACAGTTAGCTATATTTACAGCTATTGCAAGCCCTCCTTCAGAGGTTTCTTTGTATTTGATATTCATATCTTTTGCTGTTTCCCACATAGTATTTATAACCTCGTCTAGATTTACTCTACTGTGGCTAGCTTTGGTTTCTAATGCCAACTCGGCTGCGTTTATAGCTTTTATGGCTCCCATAGAATTTCTTTCTATACAAGGAATCTGTACTAGTCCACCAATAGGGTCACAAGTAAGCCCCAGGTGATGTTCCATAGCTATCTCTGCTGCGTTGGTCACTTGGTCTACAGAACCTCCTAGTAGTTCGGTTAGTGCTGCGGCTGCCATAGCCGAAGAAACTCCTATCTCTGCTTGACAACCTCCCATTGCTGCCGAAATAGTGGCTCCTTTTTTGAATAAACAGCCTATTTCTCCTGCAACTAACAAAAATTGTCTGATATCTTTTTGAGTATCTTTATTATTCACAAAACAAATATAATACAACAATACTGCTGGTATAACCCCAGAACTTCCGTTGGTTGGGGCTGTAACTATTCTACCTAATGCTGCATTTACTTCGTTTACACTTAGGGCAAAACAACTTATCCATTTGAAAATATCTCTAAAACTAGGGTTTATCGATTTTAATACTTCTAACCATTGTTCTTTGTTTTCATATTTACTGTCTCCTAATAGTTTGGTGTGTATATCGTAAGCTCTACGTCTTACGTTAAGACCTCCTGGCAAATATCCTTTACTATGCACACCTGTGTATAGAGAGTCTAACATAGTAGACCAAATCCTGTCTAATTCTTTGTTTATATCAGACTCTTCTCTCCATGATTTTTCGTTTTCTAATACAATTTCAGATATTTGCTTGTCTTTTTCTATGGTATATTCTATTAGATCGCTTGCTTTTTCTATAGGGAAAGGTAAGGTATGCTCATCTGATTTATCTTTGTTATCAGAGTCTTCTTCCTTTATTATAAATCCTCCTCCAATAGAGTAAAATGTGCTTTTATAATCTTCGGAATCGTTTATTGTAGCCGTAAATGTAAGTGCGTTAGAATGAAAATCTAAAAAGCTTTTATTGAATACTATATTTTTTTCAAAATTGAAATCTATATAGTATTCAGAATTCAAATGAAGTCTTTTGAAGCTTTTAATAAGTTCTATATTTTCCTCTATTTTGTTAGTGTCTACAGTTTCAGGATCAGCTCCTGTAAGTCCTAGAGTAACAGCTATATCGGTAGCATGACCCATTCCTGTGAGAGACAAAGACCCATATAAATCTATTTTTATATTAGAACATTTGTCGAAAATATTCAATTCTTTTAACTCTTTTATAAATCTTTCGGCAGCCCTCCAAGGCCCTAAGGTGTGAGAACTCGATGGTCCTACACCTATTTTTAACATATCGAATACGCTTATGTTTTCCATATCAAATTACCTTTAATTTATTAGCTTATATAACTTTTTAAATACGAAAATAAAGGAGTTAGCTTACCGTTTTCTGTCATTTGCGACCTTTTTAGTATTCCGTCTTTATCTCCATTTATAAGCGAAGGTATAACAAATTCTCTAAACCTGTCTCCAAACCAATCGGAAGCATCACGAGGTAATTCGCAAGGTAGGTTGTCAACAGCCATTACAGCTATAGCATTTTTATCGGAATAGTCACATTCTTCGCCATTAGTCTTGTCATAACCGTAAATAGGTTCGGCAATAGTCGAAGGACGTATAGTCGAAGCTATAGGGTAACCTATGTCGCAACTTATATCGGCTATAACACTTATCCTAAATTCTGGTTTTTTTATATCTTCAGCACTTATTATATGAGGGGCTTTTTCGTTATGAAAATGTCCTGCTATATAAATATCGGTTTGCTCACTGAAACGCATAAAATTAGATTCGTATTTCTCAGGGTAATCGTGAAAGTCTTGTCCGTCAAATTCTATTTTACCATCTATTCTTTTGGCGTAGTCTTTAGATCTTATTTGAGTATAAACAGGATATTCAAAAGTATTATTTAAATACTCATTAACATCTACCTGTTTTATATTCATACCATCGAGTATTTCTTTAGATCCATTACCTACTCTTCCTGTACCTGTTATAAGTAGTTTTATAGCGGGTAATTTGTTTTTGTTAAGGTTTATTATAAGGTCTTTTACATCTTTTAATGTTTCTGCTTTAGGTAATTGAAACGAATTATGTTTCATTCCGTAAGTTCTTATGCCGTTATAAGCTCCTACAATACCTGCATGTCTACCAAAAGAAACTAGTCTTTTTAGAGATTTGTCGGTTATTACCTCGTGGTCATGTAGGCTTATGTTTTTGTCTAAAATAGCTTTTAATAAGTCTTTGTTATATTCTTGTTCTTTAATGGTATGAGAGAAGAAAAAATATCTTTTATTAGGAATAAGTTGGTTAATAGGAACTTCTTTTACGCCTAACATTATATCACAATGCTCTATATTGTCGGTTATGGTTATTCCTGCATCAGTATATTCTTTGTCAGTATAAGTTCTGATATCTGAACTTTCTACAAATATGTTTATTTCAGGATATTTATTCTGTATTTCAACACATTCCTTAGGCGATAAAACAACTCTTTTATCTGAGGGTATTTTTCTTTCTTTTATTAAAGCTATATTCATGTATTATTATTTATTCTTGCAAATATAGTGAAACTAAAGGCATTATATCTATATAGATTAGGTATTAAATGTAGGTTATATAATTATTTATTAAATTGAAAAAAAAACACAATAAAGTATAGGTAAATCAAAAGGTATTTATATTTTTGTGTAAAATTTTTTAAACAAAATATTTATGAACTTACACGAGTATCAAGGTAAAGAAATATTAAGCAGTTTTGGCGTTAGGATACAACGTGGAATAGTTGCTGACAGTCATAAAAAAGCAGTAGAAGCTGCAAAACAACTAGCTACGGAAACTGGTACTGAGTGGTTTGTAATAAAAGCTCAAGTACACGCAGGTGGTCGTGGTAAAGGTGGTGGTGTGAAAATCGCTAAAAATTTACAAGAAGTAGAGACTATATCTGAGAAAATGATAGGTATGGATTTGGTTACTCCTCAAACTTCAGCAGAAGGAAAGAGAGTACACCAAGTACTTATAGCTGAGGATGTATATTACCCTACTGAAGGTGGTTGTGACCCAGACGAATATTATGTTTCTGTACTTCTTAACAGAGAAACAGGAAGAAATATGGTTATGTATTCTACCGAAGGTGGTATGGATATAGAAACTGTTGCTGAAAGCACTCCAGAGCTTATTTTTACGGAAGAAATAGACCCTACTATGGGATTATTGCCTTTCCAAGCTCGTAAAATAGCATTTAACTTAGGTCTTGAAGGTTTAGCTTTTAAAGAAATGACTAAGTTTATAACTAATTTATATAGAGCTTATGTAGGGTCTGACTCTTCTATGTTCGAAATAAATCCAGTACTTAAGACTTCTGACAGCAAAATAATGGCTGTTGATGCTAAAGTAACTCTTGACGAAAATGCTCTTTACAGACATAAGGACTATGCTGAAATGAGAGATTTGAGAGAAGAAAATCCTATCGAAGTAGAAGCTAAAGCTGCAGGGCTTAACTATGTTGACCTTGACGGAAACGTTGGTTGTATGGTAAACGGTGCAGGACTTGCTATGGGAACTATGGATCTTATAAAACAAGCAGGTGGTGAACCAGCTAACTTCCTTGATGTAGGTGGTACTGCTGATGCTAAACGTGTTGAAATAGCTTTCAGAATAATATTGAAAGATACTAATATAAAAGCTATACTTGTAAATATATTTGGAGGTATCGTTCGTTGTGACCGTGTAGCACAAGGTGTTGTTGACGCTTATACTAATATGGGTGATGACTTAAATGTGCCTATAATAGTTCGTTTACAAGGTACTAATGCTAAAGAAGCTAAAGAACTTATTCAGAAAAGTGGTATGAGTATAATAGCTGCTACCGAATTTCAAGAAGCTGCTGACAAAGTACAAGAAGTATTAGCTAAATAAGAAGCTTAAAATATAAATTTTAAAAACCCTACTATCATTATAGATAGTAGGGTTTTTATATATAAGTTTTTAAAAAAAAACTTATAATAATTGTTAATTTATTTTATTGAATAATTTCTCAGCAACCAAACTAGAAGATTGAGGGTTTTGCCCTGTTATAAGTAAGCCATCTTCTACCGCAAAGGCAGTCCAGTCAGCTCCTTTCACATAATTACCTCCATTTTTATTTAACATATCTTCTACCAAAAAAGGAACTATATCTCTAAGCCCTACCGCTAATTCTTCACTATTAGTAAAACTTGTAACCTTTTTACCTTTTACCAAAAACTGTCCGTTTTTATTCTTTACATTTTTAAGAGCCGCAGGTGCATGACATACAAAAGCCACTGGCTTACCGTTGTTATAAAAAGATTCTATAAGCTTTATTGAATTTCTATCCTCTGCCAAATCCCATAACGGTCCATGCCCTCCAGGGTAAAATACAGCATCGTAATCATCGTGTTTTACCTTCGATAATTTTAATGTTTTACTCAGTTTAGATTGGGTATCTTTGTCTTTATAAAACC
This sequence comes from Flavobacteriaceae bacterium, assembly GCA_013215105.1. GTDB lineage: Bacteria > Bacteroidota > Bacteroidia > Flavobacteriales > Flavobacteriaceae > DT-33. The sequence goes on along the minus strand of JABSPL010000194.1, from coordinate 11,129 downwards.
TCTTAGTAGCTTCTGTTTGATAATCGGCTAATTCACTCTTAGGATCTATAGGAGCTTGCCCTCCTTTTGGGGAAGCAATATCAATTTCTACACCCTTATCTATCATATAGTAGTATGGATTAGCAAATTCCTCTATCCAAAGACCTGTTTTATCTCCTGTATCTCCCAGTTTATCGTGCGATGTTACTACGAATAATACCTTTTTTACTTCTTTTTTCTGAGAATAACTTGTTATACTCAATGCTATAAATAGCATTACTAAAATTGATTTACTTAATATTTTCATTTGTCTTGTTTTTAATTATTATACCTACTAAATTAAACTATTTAATTTATATAGTTTGTTTCCCGTTATGCCCCCAATTTTCTAATGCTATCTCCTCTATTACCACGTGGGTGGTCTCAGGGTTTTTACCTAGTACGTCTACAACTAGTTTTGTAGCTCCTTCTATCAATAATCGTTTTTGTTCTTTTGTAACTCCTGTATCGGTTACTTTTATGTTAATGAATGGCATTGTATTTGTTTTGTGAATTAATATAATGCAAATATACCTCCTTAGCAAGGCTGTTGCTAAGGAGGTATATCACTACTTTGATGTGATGTATATCACATATAATAAAAATTAAGAGTTCAATCGACTAAGAGTCTCTCTGGAAACCCCCAAATAAGCAGATATCATTTTTTTAGAAACTCTTTGAAATAATTGTGGATATTGACTTAAAAACAACTCATATCTCTCCTTTGCCGAATTTTTTAGTAACGACAAAACTCTATTCTGAAGAGAAATTCTTCCTTTTACAGTCTTCTTAGCCCAAAAGGTCTCCATCTTATGCATTTCGGAGGTCAGTTTCTCTCTGTTTTCGGAAGTTATATATAACAATTCACAGTCTTCTAAGCAATCTATAGATGTCTTTGCTTTGGTCTTATAAACAAAAGAATCATAGTCCGAGGCCCACCAGTTCTCCATTGCAAACTGTAGTATATGCTCCTTTCCTGTATCGTCATAAAAGCAAGTTCTCAGGCATCCTTTTATTACCCAATATATTTTATCGACCATATCTCCTTCTTGTACTATAAACTGGTGTTTACGCTTTTTTATTAAAGAAAAATGACTCAAAATAAAATCGAACTCTTCATCGTTAAGACTTATTATTTCTTCTAAATGTTTTCTTAATGGGTGCATTTACAAATTATTATTTAATAGTATATTTCTATAATTTACTTCTTTACTAATACCTTATTCTTAACAAAATAAACCGAAGTTACCAGTAAAGCAATAGCTAGAAGAACTCTGGTATCCATTATTTTAAAATTACTGTGGTTTTCGTATAGTAAGACTCCTAAATTGATACTAATAGCTAGTATTAATAGTAGTTGAACCTTAAAAGATTCTCTTATTTGTTTTTTACTCATCTTAATAGCATAGGTGAATACCGCTAAGTATAATAAAGCAATTATATGATCCATTTTGGTTGTGTTTTATTAGAAATGTTTACGTAGTGGGTGCATTTGCTGTTAGGTTATCTTCTGTGCATTTATCGTTGTAGTAACGAACAATTTCTTCTATATCATCTCTTCCATATGTTTTGTTCTTTATAAGTTTAACTAACGAAGGACAGTCTTTAAAGTACTTTGAAGCTGTCTTCTTAAAACTCTTTCTAAATATAGAACCTAATGTTGATATTTTCTCTACAAAATCTGTTTTACTATCGCCTACATAATATTTTATAATAGTATTGCTACTTCCAAAACCTCCTCCAAATCCAGGTCCAAAACCCGCACCTATAGGGACTCCTGCATGTACAGTTGTATAAGTATTACTCAGTTTATATAGATTGAGCTTGCCTTCGCACACTACAGACATTAAGCTTATATTAGAGTTTTTCCTTTGAATAATCTTATATTGATAAGTATTCATAGAGCCTGATTCGTTAATAACTATTTTATCAATATCCCTATAGCTATATGTCTTAGATTCTGAATCTCTGTCAACTCTAAACTTAACTTTATTGTTTGATCTAATTTTACTCAAGCCTTTCAATACTGTTCCATCCCTCAGATACAATGTTGATCTCTGCTTTTGAGCAAAGCCTTGCATACATACCAATACTAACAATAATACTATTACTTTTTTCATCTAATTATGGGGTTTTAATGTTTTAGTTAAAATATACTCATCTTCATTAATCAAAGGTAAGTTGTAACGCTTCAAATATACACTATATTCAAATATAAAGAAGCATATTAAGCTTAAATCATATTTATTTACTAAATAATTAACGCTAATAACCAAAAACAGATTACCTTTAGAAAGTAATCTGTTTTTGGTTTATTCTTTTATCAACACCTCAATAGTTGTAATAGGTATTAATAATATATATTTAAGAATGTATAGCTCTATTATCAGTAGCAGCCAAACAAGCTTCTTTTATAGCCTCGGTAAATGTAGGGTGCGCATGCGATATTCTGGCAACATCTTCGGCAGAGGCTCTGTATTCCATTGCCACTACACTCGATGCTATCATATCGGCAGCTCTTGCTCCTATTATATGTACACCTAATATTTCATCGGTTTTAGCGTCGGCTAATACTTTTACTTGTCCTTCGATGTCTCCACTTGCTCTAGCTCTTCCTAAAGCTCTCATAGGGAAAGTTCCTGCTTTGTATTCTACTCCTGCTTCTTTTAGTTGCTCTTCGGTTTTTCCTACAGCAGCTACTTCGGGCCAAGTGTATACTACTCCTGGTATTAGGTTATAGTTGATATGTGGCTTCTGTCCATCCATTATCTCAGCAACCATAGTACCTTCTTCTTCTGCCTTGTGAGCAAGCATAGCTCCTTGTACTACGTCTCCAATAGCATATATATTACTAACATTAGTTTGCAGGCTAGCATTAGTTTCTATCATACCTCTTTCGGTTACTTTAACTCCTGCTTTGTCTAAACCTAAACCTTCAGTATAAGGTCTTCTTCCTACCGAAATAAGAGCATAATCACCTTCGAAGCTTACAGTTTCTCCTTTTTTGTTTTCGGCAGTAACCGTTACATTGTCACCATTGTTGGTTACCGAAGTTACCTTATGGCTAGTAAAGAACTTAACACCTTGTTTTTTAAGAGTTTTTTGTAATTCTTTAGAAAGCATACCATCCATAGTTGGTACTATCTTAGGCATAAATTCTATTACAGAAACCTGAGATCCCAATCTTTTATATACCGAACCTAACTCAAGACCTATCACACCACCACCTATAACTATAAGGTGCTTAGGTACTTCTTTAAGGCTAAGAGCCTCGGTCGAAGTTATAACTCTGGTTTTGTCTAGTTTTATGAACGGAAGTGTACTTGGTTTAGAACCTGTAGCTATTATAGTTTTTTTGCTTTCTATAGTCTCGCTAGTACCGTCTTGTTTTGCTATTTTGATAGTTGTAGAATTCTCAAAACTAGCATGCCCGTTGTACATGTCTATTTTGTTTTTGTCCATCAGGAAGTTTATCCCAGACGAAGTCATGTCTACTACTTTGTTTTTACGCTCTACCATCTTGGCAAAGTCAAGTGATAGTCCACTTATGTTTATACCGTGTTCCTCGTTGCTTTTCATAGCATCGTGATATCTATGCGAAGAGTCTAACAAGGCCTTAGATGGTATACAACCTACGTTAAGGCAAGTTCCTCCTAGTGTATTGTACTTCTCGATTATAGCCGTTTTAAAGCCTAATTGAGCACTTCTTATAGCGGCAACATATCCTCCAGGACCTGAGCCTATAACTACTACGTCGTATGTTTTCATCTTTTGTTTTTTGTATAAATATATAGGCAAAAATAAATAAATATAGCTAGTAATCTTATTTTTATTTGTTTTTTTAATGAGATAAGTTTAGTAGTGTTGGTTATAGGGGAGGAGTGATGTTGGTTGGTGGAAGAAGATAAAATGTATGATGAAATATAAAATATCAGAAAATTCAATTTATAGACTTCCACTTTCCCTTTCGGAAATACATATTATGAAATTTAGATGATTTGAAAACTAAATAAAAATCACCCAATTTAATTTGTTAAATATTTTTTTCTTTGTGAATTCTTACCCATTTAAGAAGTACCCAAATATATTTTATATCGTAAGTAAATGGATTAAATATCTCCATAAAATATAATTGATACATCTTAATTTTTAAATCAGATAAAGTATTTGTATTTTTAAATATTCAAAAACACATAATACTATCTATATAACAATAATATGAACAATACAGACTATAGTAAGTTGAATATAAAGGATATAGTAATGGGGTATAAAGAAACCTATAGGCCTAAAATAAATATTACAGAAAACACCAAAGAAGAGTTTTCTAAAAACATTGAAAAGATTAACTACAGTTTTTATACGACTATAATAGGTGATATAACCATAGCTTCTAGCCCTAAAGGAGTCTGTTATTTGGTGTTTTCTCAAGAAGGAAACAAAGACTTAGAGGAGATGAATAAACTATTTCCTAAAGCAATTTTCAGTCTTAAAAAAGATGATAATCAGCAGAAAATATTAGATTATATAGCAGGTAAACATATTGAATATATCAAGATACACCTTGTAGGGACTAAGTTTCAGCTAAGCGTATGGAGAGAATTGTTAAATATAAATCCTAATGGTTTTACTAGCTATGGTAAGTTAGCTGAGGACATAAACAGAGTTAAAGCACTAAGAGCTGTAGGTACTGCGGTTGGCAAAAATCCTATCTCGGTAATATTGCCTTGTCATAGAGTTTTGCCCAAAAACGGAAATATTGGAAATTATAGATGGGGAGCTGAAAAGAAAATTGAAATAATAAAACTAGGTTTTTGACCTGATTAATAGGGTTTTAATGCGTTTTTATTTATTCTTAAAATCAATCTATAAGAAAAAGTTATTTCGATATATTTAAATTATATCATTAATCACTATAAGTATTTGTAAAAAAACATAAATTTGCAAATATTAATTCTAAACATAACAAAATGTCAGATACCATAGAGAAGATAAAATGCTTAATAATAGGATCAGGACCTGCGGGATATACTGCAGCTATATACGCTTCCAGAGCAGGATTGTCACCAGTAATGTACACAGGAATGCAAAAAGGAGGTCAATTGACTACTACTACCGAGGTAGATAACTTCCCTGGTTACCCTGATGGTATAGACGGACCTAGCTTGATGGCTGACTTAGAGAACCAAGCAGTGAGGTTTGGGGCTGAGGTTAGATTTGGTATGATTACTGAAGTTAAATTATCAGAAAAAGAAGGTGAAGTACACAGAGTAACTGTAGATGGTACCAAAAAAATAGAAGCAGAGTCTGTAATAATATCGACAGGAGCTACAGCCAAATATTTAGGTTTAGAAAGTGAAGATAGACTAAAAGGTGGAGGAGTTTCGGCTTGTGCTACTTGTGATGGTTTCTTTTATAAAAACCAAAATGTAGTAGTTGTAGGTGCTGGTGATACTGCTGCCGAAGAGGCTAGTTACCTTTCGAATATATGTAAAAAAGTAACTCTACTTGTTCGTAAAAGCGAAATGAGAGCTTCTAAACCTATGCAAGACAGAGTTAACTCTATAGATAATATAGAAATACTTTATAATACCGAAATTGACGAAGTATTAGGAGAAGAAGTAGTAGAAGGAGTAAAAGCAATAAATAACCAGACCAAGGAATATACTAATATTGACGTTACTGGTGTGTTTATAGCTATAGGACATAAGCCAAATACTGATATATTTACAGGAGTGTTAGATATGGACGATACTGGTTACCTAATAACTGAAGGAAAAACTACCAAGACTAATCTACCAGGAGTATTTGCTGCGGGTGACGTACAAGACAAGGACTACAGACAGGCTATAACTGCTGCTGGTACTGGTTGTATGGCTGCACTTGATGCCGAAAGATATATTAGCGAGAGTTTTGCCAAATAATAAAAAAGAACCTTAAAAACTGTTTTCTAACAAAAGAAAGCAGTTTTTTTCATATACCTAATATATGGCTAGAATAGAATTAGAACCAGGAGATTTTTATTGGAACGAGCAAGGTTACAGAGTTTTTACCGAAAAGTATCACCTCAAAAGAGGTCGTTGTTGTAGAAACGGCTGTAAGCATTGCCCTTATGGTTACGATAAAAAAACAGATAGTTTTGTCAAAGAATGTATAAAATAACTATTTTAGCATATTCAAATACTATCATATGATTTTAAGAGCAGAAAACATAGAAAAATTTTACGGTAAAAGACAAGTAGTAAAAGGAATTTCGGTAGAAGTATCTCAAGGTGAAATAATAGGGCTTTTAGGTCCTAATGGAGCTGGGAAAACTACATCGTTCTACTCTATAGTAGGTATGATAAAGCCTGATGCAGGGCGTATATATTTGGATGACGAAGACATAACGTCGTTTCCTATGTACAAAAGAGCTCAAAAAGGAATAGGGTATTTGGCACAAGAAGCATCGGTGTTTCGTAAGCTATCGGTAGAGGACAATATACTTTCGGTACTACAGTTTACTGACAGAACAAAAAAACAACAAAAAGAAAGATTAGAAGAATTAATAGAAGAATTTAGCCTAGGGCATGTAAGAACCAATCGAGGAGATTTGCTTTCGGGAGGAGAACGAAGACGTACCGAAATAGCTCGCTGTTTGGGCTCTGACCCTAAGTTTATACTATTAGACGAACCATTTGCAGGGGTTGACCCTATAGCGGTGGGCGATATACAAAGAATAATAGCTACTCTGAAAAAGAAAAATATAGGAATACTTATAACCGATCACGACGTACAGGCGACTCTTGCTATAACCGACCGTACTTACCTAATGTACGAAGGAGGAATACTAAAAGAAGGGACTCCCGAAGAATTAGCAGCCGACGAAATGGTAAAGAAAGTGTATCTGGGTAAAGATTTTGAACTTAAAAGAGTTAAGTATTAGTTGGTTTCTGATAAATATTTGAAATATAACAAAAGTTAAAATGTCTGGAGAGGCTATAGTCAATGTAGTTAAACATTATGATAGTCAATTGGATTCTGGAAGTAAAAAAGATGGGGTTGTGATATCGTCGGCTAAGTTATCTAATGACAAAGGAATACCAGATAAAAAGATATTAATTGATATCATTAATAGAGAAGGTTCTGGGTTTTTAAGCTTCTTTAAGTCTAATGTGAAAAATGATATAAAGGTTAATACTTTAAGAGGTACGGTTCATTCTAAATTAAACACCGCAAGTAATATAAAAAACACATTGGTCCATGAATATCAGCATCAAAAAGATGGGAGTAATCCTACGGAAACAAATGCTATAAAAACTCAAAGAGCACATTCATCGTATGAGACAACAACCAAAAGTTATAAAAATCAGTAGATGATTATGCAATCAAAAAGAAAGGTAAATAGAAGTTGTTATCTACTGTTAGTAGTGATTATATTATTGCAGGGATGTTTTAAAAAAGTTAGAGGTGTAACTGTAAATGATTATACAAGTAAGTCTATTTTACCTGCAATTAATAATGAATCAGGAGGTGTAATTATAACTTTAGATAAGATTTTAGTAGTGAATACGACTGTAGATACAATAATAATTGTATCTCATGAGTATTTAGAAATTCATTTAAATTTGTTAGCTATCAATAAAAGTGATAGTATAGTTAGATTAGAAATATATAAAGACTTTAATTCAGAAGATGATTCTTTAGAATCAAACTTTGAATGGCTAATCAGTAAAGGAATGTATAAAGATAAAGTTGTATTTGAGAGTTACGATGAAATTCCTGAGTATACAATAAAACCTAAAGACAGTGTTAGATTTTCCGTACAAACACATTTTTATAGTTTTGAAAAGTTATTAGGCTGGGACAAGAAAGACTATACAAAAGATATGTTGTATTTATTATCTAATTTTGAGTTAACTTATAAAAAGGACGGTGTAAAATCTTATGTTAACCAGAATGACAGTACTAAAGTAATCTTTTATAATGGTAAAACTAAATGGTCTTGGTGGTAACTGAGGTGTAAACAAAACGTCTTAGTAAGCAATGTCCTTCAAAAAACAATCGTAGTATTTCAGGGTATAAATCTTTATTATATACTTTTTGCATAGGCAAAAAAGTACCAAAAACCCCTAGCCTCATAGTCAAAAACCTATCTTACTAATAGCTCTATGACTAAAAATAGTAACTCGTCGTTCCTCCTCAGACACTCTATTTTATTAACGCCATAGAACTACTGTAAGCTTACGGTTTTATGACTAAGGGCAGTTTTAAAATAGCTATATTAAGAAAGCGTCTTTATAAAATACTCGTAATACTACATTAGCTAAATAGCGTTAGAAAAACTTTTGCTTGAGGAGGCACGACGAGTTAAGTTTTTTAGTTATTTAGATGATAGTAGTATAGACTATTTTATAGTAGACTAGATTTTTTGGTTCTTTTTCAGCAATGGAAAAAGAACATAAGAAGGTTACGACAGCAAAGCAAGACCAATCTACACTAAGAGTATAAACGAATACTTAGATACCCAAGACATAGTAATAACAAAACTAGACTTTGTAGGTAAGGTAGATGAGAGTGAGAGTAGCCATACCAAGACTACTATAGTTAACGATGTGGAAGTTGTTACAACTATTACTATAAAAGATGTATTCACTTACGACCATATAGGACGTTTACTAACCCAAGAACAGTTCATAAACGACGTAGTTATAGGAGAAACAATAGTTTCTAACACTTACGATGCATTAGGTGTATTGGAAAGTAAAGCAGTAGGCGGTGGTTTACAAACTGTAGATTACAGCTATAATATTAGAGGTTGGTTAAAAGGTATCAATGATACAGATAATCTTGGAACAGACCTATTTGCATTTGGTTTAAGCTATAACACAGGAGATAATAAGTTATACAATGGAAATATAAACGCTACAAGTTGGAATACAGCAAGTATAAACCCTAAGAACGATGATGATACCGAAAACCCTATAAGCAGTAATTATAGCTATACTTACGATGCATTAAATAGGATAACTGGTGCGACCGGCACGAATACAAGTAATTACGACCTAAGCGGAATAACCTACGACAAGATGGGTAATATACTAAGTCTAAAACGTAATGGGCATACCAACGTAGGAGTAACAACCTTTGGTGTTATGGATGACCTAACATATAGCTATGATAATGGTAATAAGTTGATGAAGGTAACAGACAATGCACCAATAGATGGTTTTGGCTTTAAAGATGATGCTGTGAATATGGCAATAGATTCAGACGATGACTACACCTACGATGTAAATGGTAATATGTTAACCGATGCTAATAAGGGAATTACAGGCATAAGCTACAACTACCTAAACCTGCCTACTCAAATAACAATACTAAACTCTAGCAATAATGGTAATATTTCGTATGTTTACGACGCAACAGGCGTAAAGTTAAGTAAAACGGTCATTGATAATAACGGAGCAACTATAACCACTGATTATGCAAATGGTTTTATATACGAAGGCGATGTATTACAGTTTTTTAGTCATGCAGAAGGCTATATAGAGCCTGTTAAAATTAGCGAAACCGAAATAGAGTATAGTTATATATACCAATACGCAGACCATTTAGGTAATATAAGACTATCATATAAAGATGGATTAAGTGGTTTAGAGATAGTAGAGGAGAATAATTACTATCCTTTTGGGTTAAAGCATAAGGGTTATAATGGGCTTAGTACCTCTAGTAATACTGCACTTAAGTATAAGTTTGGAGGTAAGGAGCTAGATGAGAGTTTAGGTTTGGGTACTTATGACTTTGGTGCTAGGAATTATGATGCTAGTTTGGGTAGGTGGATGAATATTGACCCGTTGGCGGACCAGATGAGACGTCATAGCCCATATAATTATGCATTTGATAATCCTGTTTATTTTATTGATCCTGATGGGATGGCGCCTGAAAGTAATGATTGGATTGATAATGGAGATGGTACTTATACTGCGGAAGCAGGCGATAGTGCATCAACTCTTGCAGATGATGCTGGAATAAGCTTAGAAAAAGCTGATGAAATTGTACAAGATCAACTTGGTAAGAATTATATAGGATCTGATGGAGGTGTAAAATCCGATGTCGAAGTAGGTGATGTTGTAGGTGTTCCTAGTCAAGTAGAAGCAATAGAAAAGACAGAGCAAGAAGTAGATAGTTTAGATGCAAGTATAGAAACTAATATTACTACAATAGAAGAAAATGACAAAAACCTTGATTCTATTAAAAATAGTAGAGACGCTACTAAAAAAAGAATGGAACATCACGAGGTATTTGGAGCTGTAAAATCTTTCCCAGGGGACCCAAAAATAGGTCTCACTATTCATAGCGTATATAGTCAAACAAAAAGAGAATTAAAGATTCGAAAAGACGATAACAATATCAACAACTTAAATAAAACTAATGATAGTCTTTATAAAGAAATTAACAAAAAGGTATCAAAAATAATAGATAAAGGTTATTACCCTAAATCTATAACAAAAATAAAAGGATAATATTAAATAAACTCGTACATTAAAAGACTGCTTGTTTTAGGAGTAGTCTTTTTTGTATAGAGCAGTTAAGTATATAACTAAAATAGACAATGAAAAGATTACTATAATCCAATATGTTATATTGAAATTAAGTAAAGCCTCAATTTGAAAGTATTCTTGACTAAATATTTTTAAAACGAACCAAAGTAGATTGTAAAACACGTGAAGTGATATAGAATAAATTATTCCTTTTCTTATAAATAATATTGACAAGACTATGCCGAAAAAAAATGATGTAATAAATGAAGTTACACTTAAGTGAATTAAGGAAAATAATACACTTGAAATTAATATACCTATTGATTTATTTCTCTTTAAGAAAGAATTTAATATAAGTCCTCTAAACACTAATTCTTCTAGGAAAGGCCCTAAAATTACAATATTTAAAAATAATAAAACTGTATTTAAGTTTATATTGTTTTTAATACTTATAAAATTTGGTTCGTTTTTAGTATAAAAAATCTCTTTAAATCTAAAAATAGGATCTTCAACAATTCTAAATAACAAGCAGATAAAGATAATTAAGATAATATCAGGAATGTTAATTTCACCGTTTAATATATACTT
>JABSPL010000193.1 GCA_013215105.1 Flavobacteriaceae bacterium | reverse complement strand
TATTTAACAACAGTCTAAAAAAGAACAATCCTATTAAGTAATAAAAAAGATTATTCTCTCTGAAAAGAATTAAAATAACAATAGACATAATCCAAAACATTATTTTATTTAGTTGGAAAAATCCTAGAAAAAATGAAGCTTTAGAACTTTTATTATGTTTTATCCTTTGTTTAATTTTCTTTATTAATTTAGAGAAAGATATGTCCATATTTACTACAGGCATATTGTTTTTATCAAGATTTACTGATGTATTCTTCTTATCTGAAATTTCTTGTATAAAAACATAATCTAAAGGTCTAGAGTCTCTTATATGGCTAACAAATCCATTGTTGTTTAAAAATTCTTTTTTGGTAAAGCCCATATTGTTAGAAGTTCCTAAATAAGCCTTCCCTTTACTTGCATAAGACACAAAACACATACTTTTATATATATTATCATATCTATTAAGCACATTCGACAAGTTAGACCTATCACAATCGAGACTATAACCTCCTAAAACCACCGTTTTACCTTTTCCAAAACCTCTAGCCATAGAACTAATCCAGTTTTCACTAAGACTATTAGTTTCTGAGTTAAGCATAAGTATATGCCCATAAGAAGCTGCCTTTATACCTAAAGTTAATGCGTATTTTTTATTCTTCCAGAAGTTTTCATTTAGTTTTACATCTACTACTTTTATAAACTTATGCTTTTCTGCTAATTTAGTAGATATTTCTAGTGAATCACAAGTAGAGTCTTCTATAACTAAGACTAGCTCGTATTTATTGTAAACCTGATTAGATATAAGGTTTACAATTCGTTCTATATTAGAAGAGTTTTTATTAACATAAACGACTACCGACACTTCAATATCGGTAGTAATAATAGTTTTGAATTTACTTATTTTTTTTATTGAAAAATAAAAATATAATAGATACACTAATTGCAGAATTATTACACCTCCAAAAGCAATAAAAACATAATTCATAATTTACTTATTTTCACAATTATCAGGCATTTTACCACAAAAACCACAAGGTTCACCATCTTTATTAATCAAGGGGTTTTCACTAGCACAAGTTCCTCTAAATTCACCATCTTTTTTCGCCCATATTCTTATGGCAATACCAGCAAAACCAACAGAAAGCAATACTATACTTATTATTATTAATTTCATAAATTCAAATTTAAGGATAATTTACCGAAATACAAAGCTGATAGTCAGTTTTTTAAGACTTGACTCTTTCCATATAAAAACATTTGGCTGTATCTACTTTTATTTTATCTCCTTCATTTATAAAAAGAGGTACATTTACACGTGCTCCAGTCTCTACAGTGGCAGGTTTAGTTGCATTAGTTGCAGTATTTCCTTTTACTCCTGGTTCGGTATGAGTTACTTCTAACACAACCGAAGCTGGTAAATCGACAGAAAGAGGCATTTCGTCTTCGTCTCTTATCAATATAGTTACTATTTCACCTTCTTTTAATAAGTCTGGTGCATTTATTGTATTTTTATCTAAACTTATTTGATTATAATCACTTACATTCATAAAGTGAAACATATCTCCCTCAGGGTATAAATACTGATATTTTCTTGTCTCTACTCTTACTTCTACTATTTTGTGTCCTGCCGAGAAAGTATTATCTATTACTTTACCATTGGTTACACTTTTAAGTTTAGTTCTTACAAAAGCAGGACCTTTACCTGGTTTGACATGTTGAAAATCTATTATTTTATATGTATCATTATTATATTTGATACATAATCCGTTTCTTATATCCGATGTTGATGCCATAGTTTGTTCTTTTAAATTTTAAAAATATCCTTTCATAATACCTCTTTGAGATCCTCTTATAAAAGTAATTATATTATCTCTCTCTTTAGTAGCTTCCAATTCTGCTTCTATTATATCTAAAGCCTGAGAATTATTATTGTTTTTTTGATACAAAATCCTATATATCTCTTGTATTTCTGTTATTTTCTCAGAGCTAAAGTTTCTTCTTCTTAACCCTATAGAGTTTATACCTACATAAGACAATGGTTCCTTTGCTGCTTTAGCATAAGGAGGAACATCTTTTCTTACCAAAGACCCTCCAGAAATCATAGCATGCTCTCCTACGTTTATAAATTGATGTATAGCTGCTTGACCACCTACAACGGCAAACTCACCTATAGTAACATGACCTGCGAGTAGCACTCCATTGACTATAATAGCATTATCCCCGACAACACAATCATGAGCTATATGAGCACATGCCATTATAAGGCAATTAGACCCTACTACTGTTTTTCCTGAAGCTTTAGTCCCTCTATTTATGGTTACACATTCTCTTATAGTGGTATTATCCCCTATAATTGTCAAAGAATCTTCTCCCTCAAACTTTAAATCTTGAGGGATTGCTGAAATTACAGCACCAGGAAAAACTCTACAATTTTCACCTATAATAGCACCTTCCATAATGGTTACATTAGATCCTATCCATGTACCAGAACCTATGGTGACATTATTATGTATAGTTGTAAATGGCTCTATAACTACATTTCTTGCTATTTTCGCATCTGGGTGGACGTACGCTAGTGGTTGATTCATATAATATTGTATTAATTATATTCTACTATTATTTATCTCTTTTGACTATCATAGCCATCAATTGAGCTTCTACAACTAATTTGCCGTTAGCATATCCGTAAGACTGCATATGACATATACCTCTTGTTATAGGTCTCATTAATTCACATGTAAATATAAGCGTATCTCCTGGAAGAACTTTCTGTTTAAATTTAACATTATCCATCTTCATGAAATACGTCAAATAATCTTCTGGGTTAGGTACAGTATTAAGGACTAAAACTCCTCCACACTGTGCCATAGCTTCTACTTGCAGTACACCTGGCATGACAGGAGCTCCTGGGAAATGCCCCATAAAAAACGGTTCATTCATAGATACATTTTTCATACCAACAACCTTAGTATCTGTAAGTTCTAGTATTCTATCTATAAGCAAAAAAGGAGGTCTATGAGGTAAAACTTCCATTATCTGATGTATATCCATCAGAGGTGGTTGATTTAAATCATAACTAGGAACCTTATTTCTTTTCTCTTTTTCTATTATTTTAACTAACTTTTTTGCAAACTCAGTGTTTACATAATGACCTGGTTTATTTGCTATTATTTTTCCTTTTATTTTAACACCTATAAGAGCCAAATCACCAATTACATCTAATAGTTTATGCCTTGCAGCCTCATTGGTCCATCTTAAAGTCAAATTATTAAGAACTCCATTAGGAGTTACCGAAATATCTTCTTTTCCGAAGGTTTTTTTCAGTTTATCCATCCTATCTTTAGGTATTTCTTTATCCACATAGACTATAGCATTACTTAGGTCACCCCCTTTTATAAGCCCATTGTCTAATAACATTTCTAGTTCATGTAAAAAACTAAATGTCCTAGCTTCTGATATTTCTTCTTTAAAATCAGATAATTTAGACAAACTAGCATTTTGAGTCCCTAATATTTTAGTTCCAAAATCAACTATCGTGGTTATCTGATATTCATCAGAAGGAATAAGTGTTATTTCGCTTCCACTTTGTTCATCTTTAAATGTTACAACCTCTTTTACAACATAAACATCTGATTCTGCATTCTGTTCTTTAATACCTGCTCTTTCGAAAGCTTCTATAAAGAATTTAGACGACCCATCCATAATAGGAGGCTCTACAGCATCAAGTTCTATGATAAGATTGTCGTAGCCCAAAGCCACAGCGGCTGCTAATACATGCTCTGTAGTCTGAACTTTAATATTATTGTTTTCTATAACAGTTCCTCGTTGGGTGTAAGTCACAAATTTAGCTTTTGCTTCTATAGAAGGATTACCTTCTATATCTGTTCTTACAAATACAAAACCGCTATTTTCTAAAGCTGGTTTAAAAGTCATATTAACCTTATCACCTGTATGTAAGCCTACTCCCGAAATAGTTACCTCGTTTACTATTGTTTTTTGTTTATTATTCATAAATCCAATTTATTGTGTTTTGGAATTAATACTTTTCTCAATAATACTTATTCTATTTAGTAAATCAGGTAATTGTTTTATAATAACCTGAATTCTTCTCCATTTAGAAGATTCTACAGCAGGATACCCACTGATATTACTGTTGTCTTTTATGTTTTTCGATATTCCTGTTCTAGCGTGTAATATAATTTTTTTTCCTAGCTTTAGATGTCCAGCCACAGCTACTTGACCTCCTATCATAGAGCCTTCTCCTATCTTAGTAGAGCCTGCTATTCCCGATTGAGATGCTATTACAGTATTTTCGCCGACCTCTACATTATGTGCTATTTGAACCAAATTATCCAACTTAACGCCTTGTTTTATAATTGTAGACCCCATAGTAGCTCTATCGACAGCAGTACAACTACCTATTTCTACATTATCTTCTATAACTGCATTTCCTATCTGAGGTATTTTACTGTAACTACCATCTTTATTGGGAGCGAAACCAAAACCATCAGCACCTATAACAGCGTTAGAATGGATTATGCAATTATTACCAATAACACAGTCGTAATATATTTTTGCACCAGAATATAGAATAGTATTATCTCCTATAGATACATTGTCGCCAATATAAACCTGAGGATATATTTTTACATTATCTCCTATAACTACATTATCTCCTATATAAGAATAAGCTCCCAAATATAAGTCAGAACCTATCTTTGCACTGTCATTAATCGTACTAGGTTGCTCAATCCCTACTTTTGAAACTTTAGATTCCTGATAAAAAGCCAATAATTTGGCAAATGATTTATAAGGATCTTCAACTCTGATTAAAGTAGGACCTATTTTTTTATCTAACTTAAAAGTTTTAGACACTATTATTGCTGATGCCTTAGTAGTGTAAACAAAATTAGTATATTTAGGGTTAGACAAAAAGGTCAAAGACCCTTCGCCACCTTCCTCTATTTTAGATAAACTATTTAAAGTAATGTCCGAATTACCTTCTATTTCGCCTTCTAAAACCTCCGCTATTTGATTTATCGTAAAATTCATTGCTTGCAAAAGTACTAAAATTCTTTAAAATATCATACTTTCTGATTTGGGATAAATAATAAAATACTTTTCTACCTTATTATCAGTCCATTCTAAAACTAAAGAATCGGAAGAATCAACTATATTTACTAATTCTCCTGATTTTTTGACTATATTTATTTGTTGAGTTTTAGTTCCCGTATCATAAAGTGTATTACTAACTACTCCTTTATAAACAAAATAATCTAATTCCTCATCTGTCATTTTACACCTAGACTTCAATTCTTTTTTATGTTTTTTCAATTCATCTTCACTATATTCTTTATTTCTCAAATGCAAATAAGGCAGATCTCTATTAACAATCATCTTTGACAAACTAGATAAAACAATATCCTTATCAAAAACCCACTGCTTAATAGATGTCATTATATCAAAATCATCTATTTGAGCAAAAACGCCAATAATTTTTTTAGTTAAATCATCTTTTTTAATATCTCTTTTTAAAAAATATTTAAAGCTAGAAGTCGCTGGTAAATCACGTCCTATAGAAATCAAATATTTAGCTCTTTTCAGAACCTTAACCAATGTGTTTTCGGCTGCAAGACCTGCTTTATGTAAATAAACTAACCAATACATCATACGCCTAGCTAACAAAAATTTCTCTACAGAATAAACTCCTTTTTCTTCTATAACCAACATCTCGTCTTTGACATTTAATATACTTATTATCCTTTCTGTATTTATATTTCCTTCGGTCACTCCGGTATAAAAACTATCTCTTTTTAAATAATCTAACCTATCCAAATCTAATTGTCCTGATATAAGCTGGTTAAAAAAAGGTCTATCATATTGGTTCTTAAATATTTTAATAGCTAAGTCTAATTTATTGTCGAAAACTATATTTAATTCTTCCATAAACCTTACAGACATATACTCATGACTAATATCTACAAGTATAGAATATTCCAGAGCATGAGAATAAGGACCATGTCCAATATCGTGTAAAAGTATAGCCAAACAGAGAGCTTCTTCTTCTTTTCGGCTTATTTCTATATTTTTAGACCTTAAACTAGCAACTGTTTTGACCATTAAATTCATACAACCTATAGCATGGTGAAACCTAGTATGTAAAGCTCCAGGGTAAACCAAATGCGACAAACCCATCTGAGTAATACGCCTTAACCTCTGGAAATAAGGGTGTTCCATTACATCAAAAACTATATCGAAAGTTATATTCACGAAGCCATAAACAGGGTCGTTAATGGTTTTTAATTTGTTAGTCATCTTTTATTAGAATAAATTATTTTATACAAAAATAATAATCTATTTTTAAGATTGTTATAAAAAATTAAAAATATGAATAAATTTAGAATTCTTTGGGTCGATGACGAGGTAGATTTTTTGAAACCTCACATAATATTCTTAGAAAAAAAGAACTATGATGTCGAAAAATCGTTTAACGGTTCTGATGCTTTAGAACTTTGTAAAACTAAAAAATTCGACCTTATTTTTCTGGACGAAAATATGCCTGGCTTATCGGGGCTAGAAACTCTCACCGAAATAAAGACAATACAACCCGAGACTCCTGTAGTTATGGTAACCAAAAGTGAAGAAGAAAACCTAATGGAAGAGGCTATCGGCTCTAAAATAAGTGACTACCTGATAAAACCAGTAAAACCTAGTCAAATATTACTTTGTCTTAAAAAACATTTAGATTTAAACGACCTTATACACCAGAAAACGACCAGTAGTTACACTCAAGAATTCATTAAAATATCTGACGACATACAAACTGCCGATTCCTTAGAAGAATGGCATCAAATACATAAAACATTAACCAAATGGGAACTTGATATTGATTTGATACAAGAAGAATCGTTATCTAATATATTAAAATCGCAAAAGGAAGAAGCTAATAAAAACTTTTTTAAATACATAAAAAACAACTATAAAGAAATAGTTAAAGACAAGCAAAACATAAATTCTACTAACGTGTTTAAAACTATAATAAACCCTATAGCTCAAAAAGAAAAAACACTTTGCATAGTAATTGACAATTTAAGATATGACCAATGGAAGACAATATCGCCAATAATAACTGAGCATTATAATATAAGAGAAGAGCACATGTACACTAGCATATTGCCTACTACGACTCAGTATGCTCGTAATTCTTTTTTCGCAGGAAAACACCCTATAGACATAAAAAAAGATCATCCAGAATTATGGATAGATGAAAACGAAGAAGGAGGTAAAAATGTAAATGAAGAAGAGCTATTAAGACTACAGTTATCCAAAAGTAAACTAAAAATAGGATACCACAAAGTTAGTAACCTTAAGAAAAGTAATGATTTGGCAGACAATCTTAAATCTATCTCTGAAAACGACTTAACTATATTGGTTTATAATTTTATAGATATAATATCTCATTCTAAAACAGAATTAGATTTTATGAAAAAGCTAGTAACCGACGACAAATCGTATCGTTCTCTTACATATTCTTGGTTTAAAAACGCCCCTATACTCAAACTAATAAAAAGAGCTAAAGAAGAAAACCTAACCTTGATAATAACAACCGACCATGGAACTATAAATTGCAAAAAAAGCACCAAAGTAATATCTAATAAAGAAATAAACTCTAATATAAGATATAAAAAGTCTAATAAAATGACCTTTGAAGACAAAAATGTATTTGAAATAAAAAGCCCTAAGGATGTTTTTTTACCTACCAATTCGGCAAACGAAACATTTATTTTCGCAAAAGAAGATTATTTTTTCGCTTACAATAACAATTACAATTATTATTCTAATTACTTCAAAAACACTTATCAACACGGAGGGGTTTCTATGGAGGAAATGTTGATTCCTTTAATAATATTAGATCCTAAAACATAAAAAAATCTATAAGTCAATCGTCAGTAACTAAAATTTTAAGATGAATATCAGAAAAACACTAGCAATAATACTATTACTTATAAGTATAACTATAAATGCTCAAAGTAAAAACGTCGAATCTTCAAAAATAACAGGAACTATACTTGACAGCAAAGACAATAGCCCTCTACCCTACACTACTATATACATAATAAGTAGTGATACCGGGGTTTTTAGCAATGAAAAAGGAGTGTTTTCTATAAACACATCTGAATTGGAAGCAGATGAAATAATACGCTTCAAACGTATAGGCTACAAGTCTTCAGATATGAAGGTAAGTGAATTGATCAACGGTATTACAATAAAACTTGTCGAAGAATCTATGAGTTTAGACGAAGTGATACTGACTAACAAAAATATAAACCCTAGAGAAATAGTTAAAAAAATACTACTGAACCAAAGTGAAAACTACAAAACCTTAACAAGTAAAAAACAAATATTTTTACGCCATAAGCGCTTTGCCGATATTGATAAATTTGAATTAAATTACAAAAAGAGCACTATAGACAATATAGATGAGAGTGTCATAAATAAAATAGAAGAAGAATTGATAACAGATACAACTTATTACGATGATTTTCTGGCAGATATATATATTAGAAACGACTCAGAACAAAAGTCAGAAATAAAAACAAAACCGATAAAATTTGTAGCACTTAAGGAAAAAGACATAGCCGGGATAAAGCAGATAAAAACTCTTTTTAAAAATGAATTTGAAGGCACTAACAAAAAAGAATACTGGAAAATAAAAAGTGGCATTTTTGGAAGTAAAATAGACATAAATGAAGACAAGGGCAGTATCATATCCGTTAAAACAGACGTTAAAAAAGACGTTAATCGAGACACGAAATTAACAAGTAACATGAGTTACGATATACTAAACCATATTAAGGATACTCAGTTTCTAAAAGAAACTGAGTGGGAATTTTTACACAAACCCAGAAGATATAATTACACCTTAATAGGAACAGTAGAAGTAGATGACGAGGAAGTATATATAATAGAATTTGAGCCGAAGAGAAAAGGTCTATACATTGGCGAAATGTACGTTTCTACAGAAACTTTTGCCTTAATAAAGGCTGACTACGAATATGCCGAAGGTAAATCAGGTATAGACATTAGTCTTCTGAAATTCATCTATAAGAAAGAACAATCTAAAATATCTATAGCTTTCGAAAAAATAAACGGTAATTATGAATTAAAATATTTTTCTGAGAAAACAATTTTTTCCATAGGTGCGAAAAGAAAACTAGCTCTTCAGAAAAAAAGAAATAGATTTTTGATAGATAAAAAACTAAGAGAACTTAAAATAAAACTAAATATGCTTATAAAGAGGGAGAGCTCTGTAGAGTTTTTTGTAATTAACAGAGAGGAGATAACTGATAGTGAGTACGACAATTTCAAACAAGAAAAATATGTAGATATAATACGTATAGATGAGTTTGACGACAACATATGGGGAAATCACCCTACTATAGAACCTACTAAACGGATGAAGGAGTATAAAAAAATAAAAATATAGGCAGTAAAAATAAGAACGAAGAGGAGCCACTCAAACTACAACTACAGAGAAGTAACCTTAAGATAGGATATTAGAAAATTAGTAATTTGAAAAAAGCAATAGCTTAACCGACAATTTAAAATCAATGTCTGAAAATGATTTGACGGTATTAGTTTATAATTTTATAGATATAATATCTCATTCTAAAACAGAAATATATTTTATAAAAAAGCTGGTAACCGACGACAAATCGCATCGTTCATTTACATATTCTTGGTTTAAAAAACTCACCTATACTTGAACTAATAAAGAAAGCTAAAGAAGAAAACCCAACCTTGATAATAACAACCGACCATAGCACTATAAATTGTAAAAAAAGCACCAAAGTAATATCTAATAAAGAAATAAACTCTAATATAAGATATAAAAAGTCTACTAAAATGACTTTTGAAAGTAAGAATGTATTTGAAGTAAAAAGCCTAAAGACATATTTTCACCAACCAGTTCTATTAACGAAACATTTATTTTTGCAAAAGAAGGTTATTTTTCGCTTACAATAACAATTATTATTCTAATTACTTCAAAAACACTTACCAACACGGAGGGGTTTCTATGGAAGAAATACTGATTCCTATAATAGTATTAGAACCTAAAAAGTAAAACGGAAACAAAACTATAAGTCAATCGTCAGTAACTAAAATCTTAAAATGAATATCAGAAAAATACTAGCAATAATACTATTACTTATAAGTATAACTATAAATGCTCAAAGTAAAAACGTCGAATCTTCAAAAATAACAGGAACAATACTTGACAGTAAAGACAATAGCCCACTTCCCTATGCCACTATACATATAATAAGTAATAATACTGGTATTTTGAGTAATGAAAAAGGTGTATTTGCTATAAACACATCCGAATTGGAAGCAGATGAAATAATACTCTTTAAATATATCGGATATAAATATTCGGAACTAAAAGTAAGTGAATTAATCAATGGAATCACCATAAAACTTACCGAGGAACCTATGAGTTTAGATGAGGTTGTACTTACTAATAGAGAGATTGATCTTATGGAAATAGTCGAAAAAATACTATTAAACCAAAGCACAAACTACAAGACCTTAACCAGTAAAAAGAAAATTTTCGTACGTAATAGACAAATAGTCGATATTGAAAGATTTAAACTAGACTATAAAAAAAGTAATATTGATAATATAGACGAAAGTGTTATTAGAAGGATTGAAAAAATGATTCCAAGACAAACAACATCATACGATGATTTTTTGGCAGACATATATATTAAAAATAACTCTGAAATAAAAACAAACCCTATCAAATTAGTTGCTCTTAAAGAAAAAGACATAGCCGATGCTAAACAGATAGAAACACTTTTTAAAAGTGCATTTGAAGACATTAACGAAAAAGAATATTGGAAAATAAAAAGCGGTATTTTCGGAAGCAAAATAGATGTAAATGAAGATAAAGATAGTATCGTGGAAATTGAGAGAGATGACAGAATGCCTACAAGCGACAAAACCAAATCTGTAGTAGATAAATTGAGATTCACTAGCTTTGAAGATGAAAAAAAATGGGAGTTTTTATACAAGCCAAAAAGATATGACTATACAGTAATAGGAATAACAGAAGTTGACGATGAAGAAGTTTATATAATAGATTTTGAGCCAAAAAGAAAAGGCAGATACATAGGTGAAATATACGTTTCTACAGAAACCTTTGCTCTTATAAAAGCCGATTATCAATATGCAGAAGGTAAGTCGGGGGTAGACATTAGCCTTATGGGGCTAAGTTTTAAGCAAGAACAATTTAAAGCATCTATAGCATTTGAGAAGATAGATGGTAATTACGAATTAAAATATTTTTCTTACAAGCAAGTAATCTCCACAGGAGTAAAGAGAAAGATATCTCTTCAGAAGAAAAAGGATAGATTTCTATTCGACAAAAAGCTAAGCGAATTAAAAATAAAACTTAATCTATCTGTAAAAACGGAGGAATCTGTAGAGTTTTTTGTGATTAAAGAAAATAAAATAAACGATAGTGAATTTGATAACTTCAAACAAAAAGAACATATTGACATAATACATGTAGACGAGTTTGATGACAAAATATGGGCAAACCACTCTACTATAGAGCCTACAAAACAGATGAAGGAGTATAAGAAAATAAAAATATAGGCATAAAAAAACCGTCAATATCATATGAAATTGGCGGTTTTTGTCGGGGTGGCAGGATTCGAACCTGCGACCTCCTCGTCCCAAACGAGGCGCGATGACCGGGCTACGCTACACCCCGAAAAGTGCTAGGCAAAAGTAGTTCTTTTTTACAGCTCTACAAACTTTTTTGCTCTTTTATATCTAAAAATAATTAAAACAGACAAAAAACAATGAAACAAGTAAAAATAGAAAATATAAGTCAAAGTACAATGTATTGATTATTAATTATTTAAATAATAAAAGAATTTAATTAGCAATCTTAATATTGTTTTTCGGAACTATCTTAATATATTTGTAGCTTAAGTACAACAATATACTTTAAAATAACATTTTACAAATATAGAAAACTTAAAAATGTATTTTATTTGTTCTACTAATATGATATAACAAAACACAATAAATGACAAAAAAGAATAAAAAGGAAGGAATAGTAAGAAAAATCACAAATTCTCTTCTAAGTTTTTTTAAAAAGCCTAAAAGTAAAAACACTTCGGCTAAAAAAAACAACAAAAGTAAAGGAAACAAGACAAAAACTGATTTCGGTTCTAAAAAGAACAATAACAAAGCAAGAGTAAACAATAAACAGAAATACACTGCTAAAGAAAAGAGAATATACAACGCTAAGAAAAAAGAAGAAAGAGAAGCTCGTATAGCTAATAAAGAGGTGAAAGCCCAAAGTGACACAAAAGAGGAAATAAAAGGAGAAGCAAAAGCTAAACCAAGAAGAACGAAAAGTAAAAACCCTTCGAACAAAAAAACTGTTTCTGACAACAAGAACAACAGTTCTAAAGTAAACACTCCAAAAGGAGACAATGCTAAATACTACGAAGGAACTATAGATATAAACTCTAGTAAAAACGGATATTTGGTATGTGACGAGCTAGAAGATGATGTTTTTATACATTCTAAAAATATAAACAGAGCACTTAACGGTGACACTGTAAAAGTTCATGTTTTTAAAAGAGGTAATAAAGACAAGCAAGAAGGAGACGTTGTAGAAGTTGTAAAAAGAGCTAGAACTAATTACGTAGGAGTTTTGAAAATAAGTAAAGATTTTGGTTTTGTAATAGTAGATGATTACAAAATGAATACAGACATTTTTGTTTCTAAAAACAATTTTAACTCAGCAGAAGACGGAGATAAAGTTGTGGTAGAACTAACGGAATGGGCAAAACACTCTAAAAACCCTTCAGGAAAAATAAAAAATTGCTTAGGAAGACCTGGTGAACACAATACCGAAATACATTCGATACTTGCGAGCTACGACTTGCCTTACGAATTTCCTAAAGAAGTGGAGTTAGAGGCAGAAAATATAGATACTACAATATCGGAAGAAGAAATATCTAAGAGAAGAGATATGAGATCTATCTGTACTTTCACTATAGATCCTAAAGATGCTAAAGATTTTGATGATGCTTTGTCTTATCAGGTTTTAGAAAACGGGAACTACGAAATAGGTATACATATAGCTGACGTTTCTCATTATGTAAAGACAGGTAGTATACTTGACGACGAGGCTTACCAGAGAGCTACTTCTGTTTATTTGGTAGACAGAGTAATACCTATGTTACCCGAAATACTATCTAATAAAGTTTGTTCACTTAGACCTAACGAAGAAAAATTAACTTTTTCGGCTATATTCGAATTAGATGACAAGGCTAATATTAAGAACAAATGGTTTGGTAGAACTGTAATATATTCAGACAAAAGGTATACTTACGAACAAGCTCAAGATGTAATAGAAGGTAAGCAAGACGACTTACAAGATGTTATATTAAAAATGGATGAACTAGCCAAAATACTAAGGAAACAACGTATGGATGACGGTGCTTTATCTTTTGACAAAATAGAGGTTAAGTTTGATTTGGATGAAGAAAACGAACCAATAGGAGTAAACTTCAAGGAATCTAAAGACGCTAATAAGCTAATAGAAGAATTCATGTTGCTCGCTAACAGAAAAGTTTCGGAATTCATAAGTTTAACTCCTGAAAACAAAGATTCTAAAAAGACTTATATATATAGAACTCATGACAATCCGAAAGAAGACAAATTAGCCGATTTGAAAGAGTTTGTAGAAAAATTTGGCTATAAAATAGATCTATCAACAAAAGAAAGCATCACTAGTTCTTTGAATGAATTATTGAAACAAGTACACGGAAAAGCTGAGTCTAATATGATAGAAACTTTGGTGATAAGAACTATGAGTAAGGCAGAATACAGCACTGAAAACATAGGGCATTACGGTTTGGCTTTTGAGCATTACAGTCACTTTACATCTCCTATACGTCGTTATCCTGACGTGATGGGGCATCGTTTACTTCAGCACTATATAGACCAAGGAAAGTCTACTGATAGCAAGAAATACAACGAATACTGTAAGCATTGTTCTGAAATGGAAAACACTGCTGCCAAGGCAGAGAGGGATTCTATAAAATATATGCAAGTAAAATACATGGACAACCACAAAGATGAAGTTTTTGAAGGAGTAATTTCAGGAGTTACAGAATGGGGTATATATGTAGAAATAAAAGCTAATAAATGTGAGGGAATGGTAGGTATTAGAGACCTGAAAGACGACTCTTACTATTTCAATGAAAAATTATATGCTATAGTAGGCAAAAGAAACGGCAAACAGTATCAGCTAGGCAACGACGTTATGATAAAGGTTAAAAAGACCGATATAGAACGAAAGCATTTAGACTTTATATTCATTGATAAAGATATTGAGACAGATATTAAGACAGATATTGATGCTGATAAAATATTTTAAATAAATTCATAGCCCTGAAAAAACTTAACCAACTGTTTTTCAGGGTTTATTTTTTTGATTAAAAAAAATGTAAAAAAAAGACATAAAAACCTTTCTAAACTCTAAAAAAGAACTATCTTTGCAACCGCAACAAAGTCCTCCTTAGCTCAGTTGGTTAGAGCATCTGACTGTTAATCAGAGGGTCCTTAGTTCGAGCCTAAGAGGAGGAGCATTAACAAAAGCCATTCAAATATTTGAATGGCTTTTTTTTATTCAGATCATTTAATAAATTAAACAAATCGGGCCCGTCACCTAATTGTACTTCTGCAATAGCTACAACACCTCCCATCCAACATTCCAAATCCTCCTTTACAATACCATCAACTGTCATGTTTTTTTTATCTTTAAGATAAACCAATCTAGCCATTTCCACATCTAAAATCAATGCAGAAGCCAAATCTAATTCATATAAACACAAATTTATTAATCTCTTAGGTGTATTTACCACCACTTCTTCTACCAAACACAATTCCTTTTCCATATCTTTATTTTTAACACTATAAACAAACCATACCCATCGTATAGGTTTTTAAATTACTCTCAGGTAAAAGTAATCATTTATTTCTCAATAAATCATATAACTAATTAGTTATTAATAAGATACCTTGAAGGAAGGATTTTAAAGGCATAAAAAAATGCGTAAAAATAACCTATATGGTTGTTTTTACGCATTTCTTACAGCATCAAAATAAAGGCTCTACCTATCCAAAAAGTCTTGATACGCCTTTTGAGTAATAGCTTTACCTAGCTCATCCATTTCATTTTTAGAGTCTCCCTGCTGATGTATATGCCTTTCACCTGTGTAATCATAAACAGAGAAGCCGTCTTTATTAATAGTTCCAAAACCTCTATTAAATATATAATGAGCATATTTTTTATCTGATTTATTGAAAATATTTTGACTAAATGAATATTCACTATTATCAGCTTTCAATATATCTAACAGAGTATATGAAAAATCTACCTGTGACGAAATATTATCATTTACAACACCTATATACTCATCGTTTAACGCTCCGCCTAACCACAACATAGGTATATTATACTTCTCGGGTCCATTGTGTGTTTTGTATCCTTTTTGAGTCATCACATGCCCATGGTCTGCCATTATCACAATCAAAGTGTCGTCCCACCAGTCTTGTTTCTTTGCCTTTTCTATAAAATCACCTAAACATTTATCAGTATAAGCCAATGAGCTTTTAAACTTATCTATATTATTATTTTTTCCAAATTTATATTCCCCAGGAAACTCAAACGGCTCATGACTAGTTAGAGTCAATATAGTATTAAAAAAAGGCTTCTCACTTTTACGATCATTAGTATCTGACAATAATTTATCTAATAAATACTCATCATGAGCACCCCATTTCGAATTCCAATTATCTTTATCAAAGAAACTACCATCTATAAAATTACTTATTTTCTTGCCGTATAAATAACTTGCCATATTTGCAAAATTAAGGTCACCTCCGTAATAAAAAGAACTCTCATAACCCAAATCGTACATGTTTTCGGACAAAATAGGCAAACTATTAACCTTACTAGGTATTTTGATAATACTAGTGTTTGGTTGAGGATAATAACCACTAAGTATAGCTATAAGTCCTTTATCTGTTCTATCTCCGTTAGAATAATAGTTAGTAAACAACAACCCCTCGTTAGTTAAACTGTTAAAATTATAAACCACATCCTTTTGCCCTCCTAATTTCTCAATTGCTTTAGCAGGTAAGCTTTCCCAAATAACTAATAACACATTAGGCTTATCTATCTTTAACAAATTATAAGACAAAGTATCTTTTACACTATATTTAGATATTA
Organism: Flavobacteriaceae bacterium; assembly: GCA_013215105.1. Taxonomy (GTDB): domain Bacteria; phylum Bacteroidota; class Bacteroidia; order Flavobacteriales; family Flavobacteriaceae; genus DT-33. The sequence continues at coordinate 51,119 of JABSPL010000193.1, read as the reverse complement.
CCTCATCGGCAGCTTTGTTTGCTAACTTTACAAACGGGTTCTTTTTACTCTGAGAATTATGGTCTAAAGAATGTAACAGATTCCACGCGAAATTAATAGCTGCATGGTTAGCAAACATATTGGCCGAAAAATAAACATTACTCTGGTTAATCGGCATCGTTTGTAAACCTCCTCTCATAGGTAGTATAAGTAAGCCTGTACAAACAATAAGCACTGGTATATGTAGTATATGTATTTTCTTAATGTTATTTATTTTTCTGAAAATTATTTTATTAAAAATCTTGCAAAACACCAAAGAAGCTACAATCCAAACCAATAAATAAGTAAATATAAGACTGTACGAAACCGATGCCATTGCCTCTTTAGGTTTAGACAAATATAATAAAGGAGTAGTGTCTAAGCGAGTTCCCCAGTGCTGATACAATTCCAAATCGGTAAGTAGAAGCCAATTAATTATAAAAATAAATATATAAGTATACGTTTTTATAAATACCGAATGCACCTTTTTATGATTCCAAACATACAGGCTCATAAACAAAAAAGGGATTATAGTCAAATATGCCGAAAATGACAAATCTAACTTTAATCCCTTAATTATGATATTAGCAATTGTACTAAAGTCTAATTCACTAGTTTTATCTATATAAAACAGTAAAAATATTATTTTTGAGATAATAAAATAACAGACCCAAGAGGTCATATAAACTATTATAAAAATTAACCTACTATAAATTGCCTTCATATTGTAATATTGAGTGTTTTAAAAGCTCAAAAATACAATAATAAATTATTCTTTAACTAAACCTAATTCAATTAATCTTTCGTGTAAAAAATCTCCTGCAGTTATATCTTCATGATGTTTAACACCGTCTTTTTCTATACATTCATCCATACAATCAAGAGGCATATCACCTATTGGGTGAGTAAAGAAAGGTATAGAAAAACGTGGAGAACCCCACTCCTCTTTAGGTGGGTTAACGACTCTGTGTATAGTCGAACGAAGTTTATTATTAGTATGACGCTCTAACATATCACCAACATTAACCACTAGTTGCTCTGGTAACGAAGTAACACCTATCCACTCTCCTTGTTTGTTTTTAACTTCCAAACCAGAAGCAGAAGCTCCCATTAGCAAAGTAATCAAATTAATATCTCCATGTTCGGCAGCCCTTACTGCTCCTTTTGGTTCTCCTTGTATAGGCGGATAATATATAGGTCTCAATATACTATTTCCGTTTTTTACGTATTTATCGAAATAAAACTCATCTTTACCTATATATAAAGACAAAGCTCTCAATACGTAAATAGCAGTTTTTTCTAAGTTTTTATAAGCTGACATACCTATTTTATTAAAATCAGGTAACTCACTTACTATTACATTTTCAGGATATTCTGCTTTTAGCTTATCGTCATTATCTACCTCTTGTCCAAAGTGCCAGAATTCTTTTAAATCACCTTCAGACCTACCTTTAGCACTTTCTTTACCAAAAGAAGTAAACCCTCTTTGACCACCTATACCTTCTATACAGTATTTATCTTTTACTTCGTCAGACAGAGAGAAAAAGCTTTCTACTTCTTTGTATATATTTTCAGTTAACTCATCGTCCAAAAAATGACCTTTAAGAGCTACAAATCCTATTTCTTCATAAGCCTCTCCCAATTCTTTTACGAACTTCTGCTTTATTTCTGGACTTCCAGATATAAAATCGTTTAAATCTACGCTAGGTATTTCCTTCATATAAAATGTTTAAATATATTTTTTTACAGCTTTCACAACACTGAGCAAAAGTTATCAACAAAGTTATCAACATTTGGCGAAATACCAATTAATTATTTAATTTATTTACAAACTAACTAACATACTTAGTTTTAGGTATAAACAGTATAGTTATATAAGACACTACAAAAAACAGCGCCAATACTAGTATAGATATCTTCATAGAACCAGTAATAAGAACAACAGAACCAAAGATAAAAGTACCTGCTACTATGGCTATTTTTTCAGTAACATCGAAAAAACTAAAATAAGTAACATTATCTCTAGAGTTTTCTGGAATCATCTTAGAATAAGTCGAGCGAGAAAGAGACTGTATAGCTCCCATAACCAAACCTAAAGCGCCTCCCAAAATAAAGAAATGCAACTCTACATCAGGATGAGACTTATCTAACATATACGCTCCTAAACTTATAATAGCCCAACATACTATAGTTATCCTAAGAGCTTTAAGATTACCTAATTTTTTGGATATTTTAGAAAACAAAAACGCTCCAAATATACCGACTATCTGAACTAGTAGTATTGTTATTATCAACTTACCCGTAGGCAAACCCAACTCCTGACTACCATATATTGCGGCTATAAGTATTATAGTCTGCACCCCTACACTAAACAGGAAAAATGAAATTAAGTATATTTTTAAAGCTTTAAGATGCTTTATTTCGTTGATTACTATTTTTAATTCCTGATAACCTTTGAACATAAAATTCCTCCTTCTTTTCTTTTTGAACTCATTATCTGGCAGTCTTCTGAAGGCTATTTGAGCAAAAACAAACCACCAAATAGCTACTGACAAAAACGAAATACGTGCAGGCAAAGTAGAGTCGGTTATACCATATAGTTCGGGTTTCAACTGCATAGATAAGTTAAAAGAAAGCAACAGAATAGAACCCGTATAACCATAAATAAACCCTTTAGCACTAGCATCGTCTTGTTGTTCTGGATAGGCTATTTCGGGTAGATAAGCGTTATAAAACACCAACGAACCCCAAAAACCTATACAAGCAAATACAGTAGCAAATATCGCAATATAGATATCACTAGCATCTTCGAACCAAAACATAGCCGCTACAGAAACAGAACCAATAGTACAAAAAACTTTCATAAAAAACTTTTTCTGGCCTGTATAATCGGCTATACTCGACAATATAGGAGAAATAAGAGCTACTATCAAAAATGAAAATGACAAAGCATAATCATATAAGGCTATATTGGTTATTTTGAAACCAAAAAACTCAACCATAGAATCGTCTCCTCCCGTAACACTATTATAGTATATAGGAAATATCGCAGTTGATATAACTAACGAATATACCGAATTAGCCCAGTCATAAAAAGCCCATGATCTTATTAATTTCTTATCCCCTTTTTTTAATACTAAATTCATTATTTGGTTTATTTTGAATTATTTTATAATTTAGTCTTTCTGATATTGTCGTTTATCACAAAACATTCCCAAAACTAATGTTTTTTTATTTATGTGCAATTTTTTTAAAATTATTCTATTTTTGCAATATAAAATTAGAAACAATGATTTCAGCAAATATATTCGCTCAAGAATTAAAATTAATAATAGAAAATGCCTTAAGAGAAGATATCGGCTCAGGAGACCATAGCGCTTTGGCATGTATACCAAAAGAAGCCAAAGGAAAAGCTAAACTATTAGTTAAAGAAGATGGAATAATAGCTGGAGTAGAGTTTGCTATCATGATATTAGAATATATAAGCCCCGAAATGGTCGTAGATGTAAAAATAAAAGATGGCGAAAAAGTAAAAATAGGAGATATAGTTTTTACTATAGAAGGAAATTCTCAAGACATATTAAAAGCCGAACGTTTCCTTCTTAATTCTATGCAAAGAATGAGTGCTATAGCTACTAAAACCAACTCTTTTGTAGAGCTTTTAGACGGACATAACACCAAAATACTCGACACACGTAAGACAACACCTGGGATAAGAGCTATAGAAAAATGGGCGGTAAAAATAGGAGGAGGCGAAAACCACCGATTTGCATTATATGATATGATAATGCTAAAAGACAACCATATAGACTTTTGCGGAAGTATATCTAAAGCTATAGAAAAGACAACAAATTACTTAAAAGAAAACAATCTAGACTTGAAAATAATAGTAGAAGCTAGAGACCTAAAAGAAGTTAAAGAAATATTACAATTCGATAATATTTATCGTATATTGCTTGACAATTTCAACTACTCAGACACTAAAAAAGCTGTTGACATAATAGGTAACAAAACCTTAACAGAATCATCAGGAAACATATCGGACGATACAGTAGTACAATACGCTAAGTGTGGGGTTGATTTCATATCGTCAGGAGCCTTAACTCACTCTGTTTACAATATGGATTTGAGCTTAAAAGCAATAGACTAAAAAATATTAAATGATAAAATCAATAGAAAATAAAATTTCTAGAATACCTATTATAAAGTATTTTTATCAAGCCATAAAGGGTATCAAAATACCTGGGCTTAGCGGAATGTCGCTTTACGATATTATAGAAATGTACATTATAGGCATAGGAAAAGGAGCTCTTACTTCTAGAGCTGGGGGTATTTCTTATAGCTTTTTTATGGCTATTTTCCCGTTCTTACTTTTTATGTTTACCCTTATCCCGTTTATCCCCATAGACGATTTTCAGGTCGATTTTATGGATCTTATTTCCGAATTACTACCTCCTAAAACTTTTGAAGTAGTAAATGAAGTAGTGTTAGACATATCCGAAAACCGATACGGAGGACTTATGTCTTTTGGTTTTATAATGTCTATTTTTCTTATGACTAATGGAGTTAGTGCTATATTTGGAGGCTTCGAATACTCATATCATGTTACAAAAAAAAGAAATGTATTCAGGTCTTATATAATATCTATAGGGATATCTCTTATTATGTGTTTTGCTCTGTTTACTACTATTTCGGCTACTATTCTGTACAAAATAGGTATCAGTAAACTAAAAGCTCGACATATACTATCTGAGGACACTATACTTACCGAAGCAGGTATATTTGTATTGTTTATTTTTATGATATTCACCATAGTATCACTACTGTTTTACTTCGGAACCAGAGAAGGCAAAAACACATCTTTTTTCTCACCAGGATCTACATTGACCACCTTTTTATACATAGTTACTTTTTACATATTCGGTATTTATGTAAACGAATTCGCCAAATACAATGAGCTATACGGAGCTGTAGGAGCCTTACTTATAATAATGCTTTTTATCTGGCTAAACTCTATAATACTACTACTTGGTTTCGAACTAAATGCAACCATACATAAGCTTAAAAAATACGCCAGAAGATATGTTTAGAACTATTATAAACAATACAAGTATGACTTTTATCATTTTAAAAGTAACTAAGGTGCTGTAGTTTTGCTACAAAACCACCACCATGAATGATTTAATAAAAAAGTACAATGTACCTGGACCCAGATACACTAGCTACCCGACCGTTCCATATTGGGACAATGACACTTTTAATACAGAAATTTGGAAAGAGAAAACATTGCTTTCTTTCAAAGAATCGAACCAATCGGAAGGTATAAGTTTATATATACATCTCCCTTTTTGTGAGAGTTTATGTACGTTTTGTGCTTGTCACAAACATATAACCAAACGCCACGAAGTAGAACCTGACTATATAGACGCTGTAATAAAAGAATGGAGTTTGTATCTTGATTTGTTCGATCAAAAACCTATAATAAAAGAATTGCATTTAGGAGGAGGAACACCTACTTTTTTTAGCCCCGGAAATCTTAAAAAGCTAATAGAAGCTATATTTGAGAAATCGGAAATACATCCCCAAAAAGATTTCAGCTTCGAAGGACATCCTAGTAACACTACCAGAGAACATTTAGAAACTTTATACGCTTTAGGCTTTGATAGGGTAAGCTTTGGAGTACAGGACTACAACCTAAAAGTACAAAAATCTATAAACCGAATACAAACTTTTGAGCAAGTAAAGAAAGTCACCGAACTAGCCAGAGAAGTCGGTTACAAATCGGTAAGTCACGATCTTATTTTCGGATTACCTTTTCAAGAAAAAAAACATATAATACACACTATAGAGAAAACAAAAGAGTTGAAACCTGACCGAATAGCTTTCTATAGTTACGCTCACGTTCCTTGGATAAAAGGAGTAGGACAAAGAGGCTTTAGCGACTCAGATTTACCTAAAGAAACCCAGAAAAGAGAATTTTATTCTTATGGCAAAACCACTTTTGACTCTATGGGATATAAAGAAATAGGAATGGATCATTTTGCTACTCCTCAGGACAGTTTATGCAAAGCTATAGACAACAAAAATCTTCACCGTAATTTCATGGGATATACAGCTAACAAAACCAAACTAATGGTAGGCTTAGGTATGTCGGCAATAGGTGATTCTTGGTATGGATTTGGACAAAACGTAAAATCGAACAAAGAATACTACGCTTGCCTTAATAAGAATGAATTCCCTTTACTAAGAGGTCATATATTAAATAAAGAGGACCTTATAATCAGAAAACATATACTAAACATGATGTGTCATTTCGAAACCTCTTGGCAAGACAATGGCATGAAATTTGAGTTATTGCAAATATGTTTAGAAAGACTAAAACCTCTTATAGACGACAAGCTAGTGTTTGTTAGCGAAAACGGGCTTAAAATACCCGAAGTTGCTAGACCATTTGTAAGAAATATATGTATGGCTTTCGATTTACATTTGCACAAAAGCACACCTAGCAAGAAATTGTTTTCTATGACTATATAATATATATATACGATATTCGCGTTATTATAAAAATAAACCTAGCAATTCCCCATCTAGTAGTCTAGACTAAGTTTATAAACCGAAAAAGGGTTCATCTTTATTGATGAACCCTTTTTTATTTTATTATTAAACTCTATAAAATATTATTCAAATACTTTATCTTCTATTTTAGCGTTTATAGTAGCACTAACTAGTTCGAAGTTTATTTCTTGTGGCCCGAAGAACATCTTGTAAGTATGAGGTATCATAACTCCATCTACTTCTTTGTAGTCAGAATACATTACGATAGTTTCCATTTCTTGACCTCCTGGTCCTTTTTGCACTTCGACTTCTTTTACTTTAAAGAAAGTTTCAGAATCGTAAAACACTGTTTTTGTTTTTTTAGTTTTTACTAAATAAACTTTTTTACCATCAAGCATCTCGAAAGAAGATAGAGTAGCAGTCTTTTTGTAGCTGATTTCGTTAAAAGGAAAAGAAGAAGCCAAATACTCATCTAATTGTTCCTGAGTAAAAGGAATATTCTGTCCTTGAGCCTCATTATAACCAATAGTACCGTTAAAAACTTGCTTACTCATAACCATACCCATCATAGACATAGAAACACTTAGCTTATTAGGAGCCTTTGTTTTCATGTCCAACTCCAAAACTTGACCTTGCATTTCTGCTTTGTACTTATAAGAAATACTTTTTACTTTAGAAGAAGGATCCATAGCTTTAAGACTAGCATCCATTATAGTCTCTACAGTTACACCTTCTGGTATATCTAAACTAAAAACTGGTTTTTCTATAGGATTACCTTTCTTGTCAAAATATTTGATTTCATAAGGAAGAGTCTCAAGACCATTAACTACATCACTACCTTTACCAACTATTACTATACGTAAATTATCAGCTTTTATATATTTGTTAGCTACAGCTTGTATTTGCTCTACAGTTACAGCATTTATATTTTCTATATATTTTTCATAATAATCTGCAGGCAGGTTATTGATTTTTATATCAAGAGCATAACCAGCAGTAACACTAGGCTCTTCAGTAGCCATTATAAACTTACCTAAGTATTCAGCTTTAGCGTTTTTCAACTCTTCTTCACTAACTTTAAGGTCTCTTATGTTTTTTATTTCTTCCAAAAATGCAACTACAGCACTATCGGTAACTTCGTTTCTAACACTTGCAGAAGCTTTAAAACGACTTATATACCTGCTAGCTCCCAAAGAAGAATACGCACCGTAAGTAAATGCTTTATCTTCTCTTAAGTTCATAAATAACCTAGCAGTACCACCGCCACCTAATATTTTGTTAGCCAAAAGAGCTGCAAAATAGTCAGAATCTCCTTTTTTAAGAGTCACAGTGTTTATAACAGCTATTTCAGACTGTACTGCATTAGCCATGTTTATAAAGTTTATTTCAGTTTTAGCTACATCGTTTACTACTGGTAAACTTGTGATTTCTAAATCTGCTTTTTTCCACTTTTTAAACAATTTCTTTATTTGCTTTTTTATTTTTTTAGGATTAACATCACCTGTTATAACCATATAAGCATTGTTCGGCAAGAAGTATTTAGCATAATAATCTTTAACATCTGCTAAAGTTATTTTACTCATTTTCTCTTCGGTATCGAACTCTCCAAAAGGATGATTAGAACCATAAGTTAAGAAGCTTTGATTTCTTGATGCTATAGCTTTAACACTATTAACGCCACTTTTTATCCCTTCTATGTTTTGCTTCATCAATTTATCAAACTCATCTTGAGAGAACAAAGGATTAAGTGCCGAGTCAGCAAACATATCTAATACTTTAGGTAGATGCTTAGTCAATGTAGTCATATAACCTGACTGCGAACTAAAACCTATAGAGGCTCCTAAGAAATCTATTTCTTCGTCAAACTCGGTTTTACTCATATTAGTACTACCAGCACCTAATAAGCCTCCCAAAAGAGACTTTACTCCTTTTTTGTTGCCAAGAGCAAATGGCTTATTATCTAAAGACATAGATATAGTTACCGTAGGCAGCTTATGATTTTCGACTATTAGTACTTTAAGCCCGTTCTTAAGCTCAAAACTAACTGGTGTTTTTAATTTTATAACAGGCGAAGCTCCCGATTTAGGTTGCTTAGTTCTGTCTATCTGAGCTATCATACCTATCGATACAAAAGCTAGTATTATTGAAAATAATTTAGTTTTCATTTGTTTTTTTATTTTATTTTTTAGCTTCTAGTACAGCTGCTTCTTTAGGTAAATATTCCATAACCATACTCTGATTAGCGTTCAAATATTTTTTAGCTACATTTCTTATATCTTCTCTTGTTATAGAATTGTATATTTCTATTTCAGTATTTATAAGATCTGTATTACCAAAAAGCATATTATACTTAGCTAAAGAGTTAGCTATATTCTCTACTCCTGAGTTAGAACTCACGAAATTGTTTTCGTAGATATTCTTTAATTTCTGAAATTCTCTTTCTGAAATTAATTCGGTCTGTAGTTTTACTATTTCTTCGGTTATTTCAGCGTTTAGGTCTTCAAGAGTAACATCTCCCAAAGGCAAAGCTAATATTATATAAACTCCATAGTCTTCTTGTGAAAAGTTAAAAGCTGCTATTTGCATAGCTTTCTTTTTGTCATCAACCAGTTTTTTGTAAAGTCTTGAACTTTTACCCTCACTTAACAACGTAGATATGAAATCTAATACTCTAGACTCTCTTGTCTTCATAGAAGGAGTTCTGAAAATATTGAAAGTAGCTGGTATTTGTATATTAGCATCGTATTGAGTTACCAATATTTTTTCGGTAATTGGATCTTCTACAAAAGTCTCTCTTTTTATATCTTGTCCTCTAGGAATAGTACCAAAATAGTCCTCAATCATCTTTTTGGTTTTAACAACATCGATATCTCCTGCAACTACCAAAGTAGCATTGTTAGGAACATAAAATTTATCGTTAAAAGCCATGAATTCTTCTAAAGTAGCAGCATCCAAATGCTCCATAGAACCTATAGTAGTCCAACGGTAAGGATGTTTACTGAAAATGTTTTTAAAAGTAGTAGGCATCCACATTCCGTAAGGAGAATTATCGTACCTCATCCTTTTTTCTTCTTTTACCACCTCGTTTTGAGTGTCAACACCTAATTGATCTATTACTGGGTGTAGCATTCTTTCAGACTCTAACCAAAGACCTAACTCTAGCTTGTTAGAAGGAAAAACTTCGTAATAATAAGTACGATCTTGAGTAGTATTAGCATTGTTAGTACCACCATTAGAGCTTATTATTTTAAAAAACTCACCTTTTCCAATGTTTTCTGTTCCTTCAAACAATAAATGCTCAAAAAAATGTGCAAATCCTGTTCTTTCAGGGTTTTCGTCCTTAGCTCCTACATGATACATTACCGAAGTAGTTATCACAGGTGCTGTGTTGTCTTGATGTAATATAACGTGTAGTCCGTTAGATAAGTTATACTCTTCGAATTCTACCTTCTGAGCTACAACCGTGGCTGTAAGCAATAAAAGAGAAATTGCATAATAAATTTTTTTTTTCATTTGTTTATCATTAAAATTATTAAATATTAGTTGTATTGGATTTAACAAATACAAAAGTAAAAATATAAAAATATTAACACATATACAAGCCCTATACCTAGTTAAAATTAAGTCAACACCTATTAAAACCATCAATATACCATATAACAACATATCAATCAAAGACTAATAAAAACAACAAAATTATAAATTCTTTAAACTACAACTAAAAACACACGGTTAATAGTCTTTAAAAGACTAAGAAAAATCACAAAAAACAACACCTTCCTTGCATATATAATTATAAAAACCTATATTACTATCAAATACTTAAACTTATGAATAATTGCAAAATAATTTTATTTATAACATTTATTTTCTTCTTCGCTTGTAGTGAAAAAGAAAACAATGAAGATCTGGCTCCTAAAGAAGTAGTAGATGATCAAGGAGAAGGAGAGGATACAAAAACCAAATACAGTTCTCCCATAAAGTCTATAATATCAAACAATTGTTTATCGTGTCATAGCGGAAACAGTCCCAAAGCAAATTTAGACTTATCCAATTACTCTAATTTAAAAGATGCTATTGAGAACGGAAATTTATTGGAAAGAATAAATGCCGAAACTAACTTCATGCCTCCAAACAATAAATTATCCACATCAAATAGAGAACTTATATCTAAATGGAAAGATGATGGGTACCTCGAATAACCCTTATTATTGATGATTACTATTTTAAAATCTATACAAATACAAATAATATGAATAAAGTGATTTTTTTACTTTTCCTAACTACAAGCATATTCTCTAATGCTCAACAATGGCATACCGATTTCGATAAAGCCTTAGAAGAGTCTAAAAAAAGAAAAACTAATATTATAATGGTTTTTCAAGGCTCAGACTGGTGTGCTCCTTGTATGAAATTAGAAAAAGAAATATGGAATTCTGAGCTTTTTAAAAACCATTCAAAAGACAATTGGACTCTATTAAAATTAGATTTCCCTAGGAAAAGAAAAAACAAACTAACTAAAGACGTACAAGCCAAAAACAATGCTTTAGCTGAGAAATATAATCAAAAAGGTTTTTTCCCTCTAGTCGTAGTCCTTGATTATAACCAAAAGGTATTAGGCACTACTGGTTATTCCAAAGTATCTCCTAGTGAATATATAGAAATCTTAAAATCATTTTAATAAATGAAACTATACATATACATATGTGTATTTACACTAACTAACGTCTTACATTCTCAGAGTTTTTTTACTCGAAAAATGATACTTATGGGCTGTGGTTTCGAAATATCTGTTGTTGCCAAAGATTATTCTGAGGCTGACAAATACATAGATTTAGCTGTTTTTGAAATAAAAAGAATAGAAAGAATTATTTCCTCTTGGGATGTGAATTCTGAAACATCTGAAATAAACAGAAACTCTGGTATAAAACCAGTTAAAGTAAGTAAAGAACTTTATAGACTCATAGAGAGAAGCATTGTTTTATCGAGACTAACAGACGGTGCTTTCGATATTAGTTATGCTTCTATGGATAAAGTTTGGAAATTTGATGGAAGTATGAAAAAAAAACCTTCTGAGGAAATTATTGCTAAATCGGTTTCTAAAGTTGGTTATACTAATATAATATTAGATAAGTCGGAAAGTACCGTTTACTTACCTACAAGAGGGATGAAAATAGGTTTCGGGTCGATAGGTAAAGGTTATGCTGCAGATATGGCTAAGCAATTATTGATAAGCAAAGGAGTTATATCGGGGATTGTAAACGCTTCGGGAGATATGAACACCTGGGGAAAGCAATTGAATGGCGATTATTGGAAGGTTGCAATAATCAACCCTATGAATAAAAACAAGAATTTCGCCACCTTATCTCTTAAAAAAGGAGCTGTAGTTACTTCTGGAAATTATGAGAAGTTTGTTAGTTTCGAGGGACGTAAATATTCTCATATAATAGACCCTAGGACAGGGTATCCTTCCGAAGGAATAGTTAGTGTTAGTGTGTTTGCCGAAAAAGCCGAACTAGCAGATGCATTAGCAACATCGGTTTTTGTAATGGGTATTGAAGCAGGTCTGGATAGGATAAACCAACTACCTAATACAGAATGTCTGCTAATAGATAATAAAGGCAAAATTCATAGTTCTGACAACATAAACATATATGAAAAATAAAATAGCATTCCTTACTATAGCTATAAGCATGTCATCGTGTGTTATGGTGAAGGAATATGAGAAAATAAACATAAATGACCCTGATATGACATTGACAAAAAGAAAATCTTTGAAATTTGAAACTAGTTTTCATATTTACAGAGAATCTGCCATGGGGGCAAACGGAGGGAAAACAGGAGGTGGCTGTGGCTGTAACTAAATTATAGACTATGAAGAATTTAATATTGTATATGTTTTTTGGATTTTCGGTAGCTTCTATATCTCAGACTAAAGACAACAAAGAATATAAAAGAAGAGTTTTAGATAATGTGGAAATAGACGTATTATCTAGTTTTTACAGTCAAAAAGGTAAGAATTCAGCAGTAAACGGAGGTATTGGAACAGAAGAATTAACCGATATTGCTGGAAGTATCGATATTTTGATACCTATGAATGCCGATGACATATTGTCTATTGGTTTTACGGTATCGGCATATACGTCTGCTTCGTCTAGTAATTTGAATCCTTTTAAACACTCTACAAGTAGCACAAGTAACACTAGTGGAGCATCAACATCTACTTCTGCCGAGACTAAAACCGTAATAGGTACTCCTTGGCTTGCTTCATCAGGGGCCTCTGGACAAGACACTTGGCTTAGTTGCAATGTAAGTTACAGCCACTGGTCAGATGATCGAAATGAGATATATACTGCTAGCTTTAGCATCTCTGATGAGTATGACTATACTTCTATAGGTTTCAATACCGGTTTTACTAAATTATTTAATCAGAAAAACACTGAAATAGGGATTAATTTAGGTCTTTTCTTAGACAAGGTAACACCTATTTATCCGACAGAAATAGAAACATACAGAAGGACCGAAGGTAGTCTTAATAGTAGTTTTTTTGCTAATGTAGATATACTGAACAGTGAAGGACTAGAAACTGACAAAAACAGTAATACCACTTGGGTAGCTACACAATACAATGAAATAACAAATACTAACAGGAATACATATTCTGTTTCGCTGAGTCTCTCTCAGATACTTAGTAAGAATTCACAATTCTCTATATTTTCTGATATTATCATGCAAAACGGACTATTATCTAGCCCTATGCAAAGAGTTTATTTTGAAGATAAAGATGATTTTTACATAGGTAATCCCTCAAATATCCCCAACTACACCAATCCTAGCAATGTTGATGTGTTTCACTTAGCCGATGCTGTAGAGAGACTACCTGATAGTCGATTAAAAACACCAATAGGGTTTAGATATAATCATTATATCAATGAATTTTTGATATTTAAAACCTATTACAGATACTATTTTGACGATTGGGGTATTGTTTCTAACACTCTAAGTATAGAGTTACCTATAAAGTTAAATGATAAATGGACCCTATACCCTTCTTATAGATACTACAATCAAACTAAGTCTGATTATTTTTCGGCTTATAACAAAAATATATCTACCTCCCTTTATTATACTTCCGATTATGACTTGTCAGAATTCAATTCTAGCCAATATGGTTTAGGATTAAAATACACCGATATTTTTGTTGAAAAACATATTTTCAAAGCTTTAGGACTCAAGAATATTAGTTTAGACTATAGTATGTATAAGCGGAACATCGATTTTAATTCTTATATAATCTCTTTAGGGTTTAAATTTATTATTGATTAATACCACATTGTATCTTTGAATAATTTTACAAATAATTGGCGTTGAGGTTGGTTATTTAATCCTATTTTTGCCATAAAATAAAACAGATAATGGCAAATATACCCCAGATACTCGATAAACTAAATATAGCTAAGCTTAATCCGATGCAAACTCAGGCTATGGATACTATTAGCAACAACCCAAACACAGTTATATTATCACCTACAGGTTCGGGTAAAACCTTGGCTTTCTTACTGCCTTTAATATCTATTTTAGACGAAAAAAACCGAGAGATACAAGCCTTAATAGTAGTTCCCTCAAGAGAGTTAGCTATACAAATAGAACAAGTAGCCCGAAATATGGGTTCCGGTTTTAAGATAAATGCAGTCTACGGAGGTAGAGCCGGATCAAAAGACAAGATAGAAATAAAACACAGACCTGCTATACTTATAGGTACTCCAGGGAGAATATCTGACCATATCCGTAGAGAAGTTTTTGATGTCTCTAATATAAAAACAATAATATTAGACGAATATGACAAATCACTAGAAATAGGTTTTGAAGATGAAATGATAGATATAATATCGTCTCTACCTAATTTAGAGAGAAGAATATTAACTTCGGCAACACAAGGGGTAGAAATACCAAGTTTTGTCAATATGAAGGATTGTAAAACAATCAATTTCTTACAAAAAAAACAATCATTACTGAAAATAAAAACAGTAATGTCACCTACCAAGGACAAACTAGATATACTAGTAAAAACTCTTTGTCATATAGGCGATAAGTCAGGAATTATATTTTGCAACTATAAAGACACTATACAACGAGTTAGTGAGTATTTAGACAAAAAAGGTGTATCTCACGGTTGTTTTTATGGAGGTATGGAGCAAAAAGATAGAGAAAGAGCCTTAATAAAATTCAGAAACGGAACTCATAATATAATAATAGCAACCGATTTGGCGGCAAGAGGTATCGATATACAAGACTTAGACTATATAGTACACTATCAACTTCCGCTAAAAAAGGAAGAGTTTACTCACCGAAACGGTAGAACAGCGAGGATGAATAGCAAGGGAACTGCTTATGTGTTTACCCATAAAGACGAAAACCTACCTGAATTTATAGAGAACTACAAAGAAGAAATTCTACAGAGAAAACCTTTACCTCAAGAGCCTTTATGGGCAACTCTATTTATATCGGGAGGTCGAAAAGATAAAATATCGAAAGGAGATATAGTCGGTATGTTTTTGAAAAAAGCTGGATTAGATAACGATAAACTAGGTACTATAGAACTAAAACAAGACTGTGCTTTTGTGTCGGTACATAAGTCCGAAGTTTTCGGACTTATAGAAAAAGTAAACAACACCAGATTAAAGAAAAAGAAAGTAAGGATATCTTTAATCTAAGCGATATTCTTACTCAAAAGAGGGCTTTACTTTTACAATATTACAAACCTAAAAGCTTATAATATTGTAAATAGCCCTACTCTAAATATTTTGCTTTTTATAAATAAAATACATACATCTTTGTTTATTAGACTTTTAATACTTACCTTGGATGTTATATAATTTAAAATTGCTTTATTATGAAAAACAGTATTCTTTTTAAAATGATTTTACTTTCATTTTTTATAAGTGTTATATCTTGTGATAAAACAGAGAGTAATGAAGAGCCTGAAAACACAAAGCTTGTTAGATATACCAAGAAAAAAACACAAACCAAAGAACAGACTACATCTTTAATTAGTTTTTCTTTAGATTTTTATCCTGAAATATCAGAAATAGTCAAAGATATAAAATATGATGTTGACGTATACACTATAGAATATAAAACAAGCTTTAAAGGTTCTGAAATAATAGCTTCGGGAGTTGTTTATATACCTGTTTCGGACCAAGAGTTCCCCCTTGTAAGTTTACAAATAGGTACTAATGTCGAAAACAAAAACGCACCTAGTCTAAACACCAGCACTCCTTCCGATATAGAGAAAGCTCTAATATCGTCGAGCAGCACTGGTAATATATCTATGATTGCCGACGGAATAGGTTTCGGAAAATCGTCTGATATATTCCACCCTTATCACCACAAAGAATCGAGTAACAATGCTGTAATAGATATGATAAAAGCAACACAGGATCTACTAAAAGAAACCAAAGCCAATAGTAATGGTGAATTATTTATACTAGGGTACTCCTTAGGAGGGTGGGCTACATTATCAGTTTTAGAACACATAGAGAAAAACAACCCCCTCCCTGGATTATCATTAATAGGAGCTTCTGTCGGAGCAGGAGCATATGATTTAAACGAGATGCTAGAAATAACACTACAATCTCAACAATATCCACAACCATATTACTTAGCATATATCGTAGAGTCACAAATAAGAAATGGTTTCACAGATAAGCCTTTAGATGCTTTTTTTAAAGAACCTTATTCTAGTAGAATCCCCGAATTGTTTGACGGCATCAATGATAGTTCACAAATAAACAGTCAGCTTACCCAAAACATTAACGAATTAATGAGCGAAGAAATACTAACCAACTTAGATTCTGAAAAATACAGTGATTTTAAGATTTTACTCGATCAAAATAGCATAAAAGCATGGAACAACAAATCAGAATTGAGACTATACCACGGAACTGCCGACCTTAGTGTACCTATAACCATAAGCAAAAGTATGGTGATAAAACTAAGAGATGCCAAAGGAGGGAGTATGTATAATGTGGAGCTTATCGAACTGGAAGGGCTAGATCATTCCAGTGCAGCTATACCATGGGTTATAGATAGTTTTATTTGGCTCAAAAAACTAAATTAAACAGCTAAGAACAAAACGGATAATTCACATAAAAACTACTTTATACCATTTATGATTCTAACTATCTCTACAGAAACACAATTAGCATTAAACATCAGTCATAAACTAATAAAAATCGACATCTATAACCATTTTAACACTTCTAAATGCAGATATACTCATAAAGCTATCTTTTATTTTCAGGATATATTTCTTACTAGTTATAAGGGCTTTATCGTTAGGCAGTTTTAATATTAGGTATTTTATATGTAAGTTTCTTACTTTAGAAACCGCTGGCAT
Source organism: Flavobacteriaceae bacterium (assembly GCA_013215105.1). Lineage (GTDB taxonomy): Bacteria > Bacteroidota > Bacteroidia > Flavobacteriales > Flavobacteriaceae > DT-33. Next base: position 34,147 of record JABSPL010000193.1, on the reverse strand, counting down.
AGACGGGCCTAAGACATTATCGTTAAAAGTGTTACGTAACGAGGTGTTAAGCCAATTAGCTGCAGACTCTAAAACATTATAATTACGATGCTTTAATGTTATCTTTATCATTCGGAAAAATGGAGGATAAGCAAACTGCTTTCTCTCGTATAACTGCTGCTCATACATAGTCTTATAGTCATTAACGGTAACTTGCTGTAATATCTGATGATAAGGATTGTAAGACTGAAGTAAGACTTTTCCTCTTTTGCCAAACCTACCCGAACGCCCTGCAACTTGCACCAAAGTATCAAAAGTTCGTTCGTGAGCCCTAAAGTCCTGAAAATGCAACATATCATCGGCATTAATAATACCTACTAGCGATACATTTTCGAAATCGAGACCTTTAGAAACCATCTGAGTACCTATCAACACATCTATTTCTCGCTTTATAAACGACTCAAATATCTTCTGGTAACCATATTTCCCCTTGGTGGTATCTAAGTCCATACGACCTATATTAATATTGGGTAATATTTTCTTTAACTCTACTTCTATCTGTTCTGTACCTACTCCTTTAGAGTCTAACTCGGCACTACCACAAGCCGAACATTTATGAGGAACCGACTGCCTATATCTACAGTAATGACAACGTAATTCTTTCCTAAACTTATGTAAAGTAAGGCTTACATCGCAACTAGGGCAATAAGGTATATTGTTACAGGTCTGGCATTCTATCTTAGAAGCATAACCTCTTTTGTTCTGAAAAATGATAACCTGCTCCCTCTTTTCTACAGTTTTCTCTATTTCCGAAATAAGAGTATCTGAGAAGAAATTGGTCATTTCTTTTTTTCTGAATTTCTGTTTTATATCTATCAATTCTACTTCGGGCAACTGTATCCCTTTGTATCTCTTGTTGAGACTAACCAGCGAATATTTACCTTTACTAGCGTTGTAATAAGTCTCCAGCGCAGGAGTTGCAGAGCCTAGCAACGTTTTAGCTCCGTGCATAGAAGCTAACACTATAGCCGCATCGCGAGCATGAAACCTAGGAGAAGGCTCTATCTGCTTATGAGAACTATCATGCTCTTCGTCAACTATTACTAAGCCCAAATTATCAAAAGGCAAAAAAACAGACAACCTAGTTCCTATTATTATTCGTGCCTTCTTTTGCTTATTCAAAACATTATTCCACACCTCTACCCTCTCATTTATAGAATATTTAGAGTGATAAACCGATGTATACTCTCCGAAATACTTCTGTAATTTAGACAATAAATGAGTAGTAACACCTATTTCGGGAAGAATAAACAAAACCTGCTTACCAGAGTCTATACACTGCTGTATAAGGTGACAATAAATCTCGGTTTTACCACTACCCGTAACCCCATGAAGCAAGCAAATATTTTTTTGTTCAAACTCTTTTTTTATTTGAACAAAAGCCTCGGATTGGTCTTTACTAAGCTCTGACAAGCCATAAGTATCACCATCAAAGACCACTCTATCGGTTACTATTTCGTAAGTTTCTAGTATTTCTTTTTTGATAAGTCCGCTTATGATTACTGAAGAACAATTACTTTTTTCGCTCAAGCCTTTTACCGAAATAGGCTTCTTACTTACCGAATTAAGAGCAAAATAAGACATAACAACCTCTTTTTGCTTTACTGCTCTATCGGCTACCTCTCCCAATACAGCTCCTATATCAGTTCTTATATTCCATTTGCTATGTAGTCTTATATATTTGACTATTTTGGGCTTGTATTTTTCGTAAACCTCCTCTTTTAGTGCTATTATTTTAGCATCTATCATTTTATTAAGAGTCGTAAATACATTTTTCTTGCCTAGTATTTTAGATATATCAGCTATAGAAAGACTAATACTTTGTTCTAAAGCCTCATAAACAATATACTGATTATCGGTAAGAGTGCTGGTGTCTTGACTAGTGTCTATCAGCTGAACCATAGTATCGCTTTCTATTACAAAAGCACTAGGCAAAGCAGCACGCATCACCTCGCCAACACTACACATATAGTATTTGGAAACCCAAAGCCAATGCTCTATTTGTTTTTGGTTAACTATAGGTTTTTCGTCTAGTATTTGGTAAATATCTTTGGTCTGATATGCCGATGGCTCGTTGTTGTGCAACTTATAAGCCAAGCCAGTACACACCTTATTTTTACCAAAAGGCACAGCTATCCTCATACCCAGTTTTATGTATTTATACTCCGATTCGCTGATGGAATAGGTATAAATATTATCGATAGGCATAGCCAATATTATATCTACAAAATAAATAACAGTATGTTTTTAACTAAAATCAATATTAATTTTTTCTACTAACTGAGAATAATTAGCTACAGTAATTATCTCCCCATTTTTCACATACGAGACTCCTCCCGTTTCTTCGGAAACAACCAAACAAACGCAGTCAGTTCTTTCGGAAACACCTACTGCAGCCCTATGACGCAAACCGTACCTAGGAGGTAAACTAGAGCTAGAAAGCGGCAAAACAGCCCTAGTAGCGGTTATAAAATTGTCTTTTATAATAACTGCTCCATCATGCAAAGGACTGTTTCTAAAAAAAATACTCTCCAAAATAACAGTATTAACCTCTGCATTCATTATATCGGCCTCTTGTCTTACGAAGTCTAAACTATTGATACGCTCCAACACTATTAACAAGCCTGTTTTGGTACTAGAAAGATCGAAACAAGCCTTAGCTATACTTTTACCATCTATTTCCGAACTTATCTCTGTTTTAAGAAACTTAAACCTATCTATAAGACCCTTTTTGGAAGTAAACTTAGACGAACCTAACATAAGTAAAAACTTGCGTATTTCGGGCTGAAAGACTATCAGTATCGCTATAACCCCTGTACCTATAAGAGTGCCCAATATATTACTTATCATCTCCATCTTTAGAGTAGAAGTAACTTGCCAAACCAATGCTAGTATCGATATCCCTATAACTATAGGGATAGCAACCGTACCTCGCAGCAAATTATATACATAGTACAGCAAGACTGCGACTAGCAATATATCTAAGAAATCGAGTAAAGAGAAGCTTATAAAATCGAGCATAAATATATTATTTCAGTTCGTTTATAGTCTTTCGTATAGCAGTAAGGTTGTACAATAACTTATCAAGATGCTTTATATCTAACATATTAGCTCCATCAGATTTTGCATTAGCTGGGTCAGGGTGAGTCTCTAGGAACAATCCGTCAACTCCTGTAGCTATACCTGCACGAGCTATAGTTTCTATTAGCTCGGGCTTACCTCCTGTAACTCCACTTGACTGGTTAGGCTGTTGTAACGAATGAGTAATATCGAGTATAGTTGGTGCATATTTTCTCATCTCGGGGATACCACGGAAATCAACTATCATGTCTTGGTAGCCAAACATAGTACCACGGTCGGTTATCCACACTTTGTCGTTACCACTATCTTTTACTTTGGTTACGGCATGCTTCATAGCCTCAGGGCTCATAAACTGTCCTTTTTTTAGGTTTACCACTTTACCTGTGTTTGCGGCAGCCACTAGCAAGTCGGTTTGCCTTACTAAGAATGCTGGTATTTGCAATACGTCAACATATTCTGCAGCCATCTGCGCATCTGCTACGCTGTGGATATCGGTTACTGTTGGTATATTATATTTTTCGCCTACTTTTTTTAATATTTCCAGAGCTTTTATATCGCCTATACCCGTAAAGCTATCTATACGTGAGCGGTTAGCTTTTTTGAAAGAACCCTTAAATATGAATGGTATTTCATATTTGTCGGACAATTCTTTTATTTTACCAGCTATTTCCATAGCCATTTGCTCTCCTTCTATAGCACAAGGACCAGCTAATAAAAAGAAATTATCACTATCTGCATGCTTTATATTGGGTATCTCGTTAAGGTTCATATTATATATTTTAGTAAAACAAATGTACATTATTATAATAATAAATACAAAGTATTTGCTAAAGGACATGATAATGTTCATAATATACAATTTCTCAAGGTTTACGAGCCGTATCTTTGTGTTAAACAACAGCTAACTACACCAACCCATAAGGAGGTATATAGTTTACTATTACTGGTTTAATAAGTTAATTTTAACTTCAAAAACGAATATGGAAGAAGCTAAACATCAAATAGAGCTAAATAAACACAACTAAAATAAAAAATCTCAAACTCAAAATACATCAGGTCAAGGAGGATTAAGCCTGATAATGACAATCAAGATATTGACATAGAAATCATAAATGAAGTCCCTTTGAATGACCACTCTCTCGTTGATGACAACCTTACTTTTAGTAAAAGACACAAGATACCCGTGTAAAATCAGTATATATAACTAGTGGTGACTATGATATTCTAAAAAGTTCTCACAAGGAAATAAACAATCAGCTTACCAAAGCGGTCAACAAACGGCGTATAAATACTTAATATTATTAGAGCTAGCTGAGTTAGGAGCCCTATACACCCAGCTATAAATAGTTATAGTTAAGGGTTTGTGGGCTTGGCTTTTTTTAGGTAAAAACATTTTCAGAACAAAAAAGCGACACTAATATTGCCTATCATCGCATCTAAGTTTATATTTGCAGAACTAAAACAATAAGATGGAGGAATTATTAGAACATTTCAAAGACCTTAGCGAACTACAAAAGAGTCAGTTTGCTCAGTTAAAGGAATTATATACAGAGTGGAATAGTAAGATAAATATAATATCGAGAAAAGATATAGACCAGTTATATACTCGTCATATATTGCATTCGTTAGCTATAGCCAAAATGATAGAGTTCACAGACGGCTCTAAGATAATGGATGTAGGTACAGGAGGAGGTTTTCCAGGAATACCACTAGCTATAATGTTCCCTAACTGTAAGTTTAAGTTAATAGACATAATAGGAAAGAAGATAAAAGTAGTACAAGCTATAGCTGATAGTTTGGGATTAAAAAACGTAGATGCAGAGCAGATAAGAGCAAAGAACGTAAAAGACAACTTTGACTTTATAGTTAGTAGAGCAGTGACCAATATGCCTGACTTTATATCGTGGGTAAGAGGTAAGACACTTAAGAAAGACAGAAATACTTTCAAAAACGGTATTTTGTACCTAAAAGGCGGAGACTTGACAGAGGAGTTAAAAGACTATCCTAAAGCTGAGCAATACAATATATCAGAGTTTTTCTACAATGAGTTTTTCGAGACTAAGAAGGTTGTTTATTTGCCTTTGAAGTATAAGAAATAGACAATATAGTATATAAAAAAAGCCTCAATTCGTTAAGAATTGAGGCTTTTTTTATATGTTTGAAATATATTATTTCTTTTTCCAAAGTTCAAGAAAGTCTTGAGTTTTAGGCAATAATATTATTTTGGTTCTTCTATTTTTTGCTCTACCTTCGTTAGTTTCGTTACTATAGATAGGCTTGTATTGAGCACGACCTGCAGCACTTACTCTCTGAGCGTCTACTTCGTATTTATCGGTAAGTATTCTTACAACAGCAGTAGCTCTTCTTACAGAAAGGTCCCAGTTATCTGAAATTTTATCGTTGCTTATTACTGATTTATCATCGGTATGTCCTTCGACCATTATTTCGAAATCAGGATTATTGTTCAATACTCTGGCAACAGTTCCTAGTACGCTTATTGCTTTTTTAGAAACATCGTATTTACCTGAGCTAAACAAAAGTTTGTCAGATATAGAAACAAAAACAACACCTTTTTCTACTTGTATATTAAGGTCATCGTCGTTAATATCAGACAAAGAACCTTTAAGGTTAGCAACAAGTATTTGGTTTAGTGAATCTTTCTTAGCTATACTACTGTTAAGAGCGTCTATTTTAGCTTCGTTTTCGTCAATTTTATTAAGGGTTTTCCCTAAGTTTTCAGAAGTTATCTGAGCAAGCAACGACATTTTGTCCATTTGGTCAGAATAGTGAGTATTGTTTTTTTCTAACAATGCTATTCTTTCCAAAAGGCTTTTGTTTTGTATCCCTAAAGATTTTCTTTCGGTATCGCTAATTTCGTAAGCCGACTTAGATGCTAATAATTCTTGCTGGGTTTGTTTTTGCTTGTTTTGTAACGCCTCGTGATCTTTCTTAGAGATACAAGAAGACAACGTAAGTGCTGATGCTACAACAACAAAGAGTAATTTCTTCATAATAGTTAAATGTATAAGTTAATTATAATAGGCAAATATAAAAAAAATATATACTAAGGGTATGGAATTTATGTTTTTTTACTTATAAAGGTATCAATATTAACATATATATATTTTTTTTAACATATTCATTCTATATAAAACAGCGTAAAACTCCTAATACATAGCAACTAAGCTCGTATTAAATAATATTTATTCTATGTGTTATTTTAATCATAAAAACATTAAATTGCACTTTGTAATTTTATAAACGAATGATAACTAAAGACAGGCGCTACCATATAGCCTATATGAAGATGGCTATAGAATGGTCAAACTTATCGCATTGCCACCGAAAGAAGGTAGGAGCTCTGATAGTAAAAGACGGCATGATAATATCTGACGGCTATAACGGTTGCCCTAGTGGTATAGACAACAAATGCGAAGATGAGCAGGACAACACCTACTGGTATGTTCTTCATGCAGAGGCTAATGCTATATTGAAGGTAGCTTCGTCGACTCAATCGTGTAAAGGTTCTATTCTTTATATAACTCTTTCTCCCTGTAAAGAATGTTGTAAACTAATACATCAGGCAGGTATAACCACGGTCGTTTACAAAGACAAATACCGAGAAAGTTCGGGATTAGATTTTTTGAAAGATGCAAAAGTAAAAACAATACACTTAAAAGATGAATAATACAAAATACACCCCTTTATTTCTATCTATAGCTATGATACTAGGTGTTATGATAGGCTCTATGCTCAACTATAGTAAAGAAGCAAAAAGTATATTTGTAAAAAACCCTAGAGAGCAAAAGATAAAAAACCTAATAAACTATATAGACTACAACTATGTAGACAATGTAGACCCTAACAAAATACTAGACCAGACTATTACTTATATACTCAACAAGCTAGACCCTCATTCGGTATATATCCCTGAGGACAAGATAGATGAAATAAAGAAAACTATGAGCGGTGAGTTTATAGGTATAGGTATACAGTTTATGATGAGATCAGACAGCATCTTAGTAACAAGTGTTATCAAAGGAGGTCCTTCAGAGAAATCGGGAATACTTAGAGGAGACAGAATACTTATGTCAGGTACAGATACTTTGTATGGCAAAAATTATAATTCGGAATATATCATAAAGAAATTATCTGGAAAAAAAGACAGTCGTATAGTCTTGACATTGTACCGTAAAAAAGATAAAAACACTTTTTCGGTAAGTGTAGTAAGAGCAAGCATACCAGTACCTAGTATAGAAGCTACTTTTATGTTAGACTCTATTACTGGTTATATAAAACTAAAACGATTTTCGAAGACTAGTAACCACGAGTTCAAAGCTTCAATAAACACTTTGCTTAGTAAAAACGCCAAAGAGTTAGTTATAGACCTAAGGGATAACTCTGGCGGTTATCTTGGTATAGCAATAGATATAGCCGATGAGCTTTTGGAAGAAAACAAACTTATAGTATTCACCAAGAACAACAAAGGCGATATAGAGGAGTCTTATTCTACCAAAGCAGGTAGCTTTAAAACAGGTAATTTATATATACTTATAGACGAAAATTCTGCATCGGCAAGTGAGATACTCGCAGGAGCATTGCAAGACAACGACAGAGCTACCATAATAGGACGCAGGTCTTACGGCAAAGGACTAGTGCAACAAGAGATAAATTTCAAAGACGGCTCAGCAATGAGGCTTACCGTAGCTCGCTACTACACTCCAACAGGCAGGTCGATACAGCGACCTTATAGTTTGGGTGAGAAAGAAGATTACGAGTCTGACTATATAAACCGAATAAACGAAGGAGAGCTAGACTACGAAGAAAGCATGAAGATAGTCGACAGTCTAAAATACACTACTCCTAAAGGCAAAATAGTCTATGGAGGCGGGGGAATACATCCCGATGTTTTTGTAGCTGTAGACGAGCTACACTTAGATTTGGTTAGTTTTGAATACATTAACCACTACACTTTTGGAATAATAGACAATAATAGGTTGTATTTTGACAGATACAATGCTGATAATTTCTATGAACTGTTCGATCAGGATAACTCTTTTTATAATAAAATGGTTTCAGATATAAGTATAGACAAAAGCAACAAGCTTACTCATGTTTATTTCAGAGCCTTACTAGCAAGACATTTGTTTGGTATGAATCAGTACTACAAAGGATTAAAAGATGTAGATAATATGCTAGAAGCAGTAAACCAACAACAATAAACCAATGAAAAAGAAAATATATTTTGCTTCCGATTTACATTTGGGAGCACCTAATGCTCAGGATAGTTTTAAGAGAGAATTACTTTTTGTAGAGTGGCTAGAGACCATAAAGCACGATGCTGATCAGATATTTCTGATAGGTGATATGTTCGATTTCTGGTTCGAATACAAGACAGTAGTTCCTAGAGGTTTTATTCGTTTCCTAGGCAAATTAGCTGAGCTTAGTGATTCGGGCATAGTTATACATTTTTTTGTAGGAAACCACGATTTATGGCTCGAGGACTATCTGGTTGAGCAGATAAACCTAAAAATATACCGAAAGCCTACCGAATTCACTTTTCAGGGAAAGAACTTCCTTATAGGCCATGGAGATGGTTTAGGCCCTGGAGACAGAGGTTATAAGATTATAAAAAAGGTATTTGTAAGTAAAATAGCACAGTTTTTGTTTAGATGGACTCACCCAAACGTGAGTATCGGTTTTGCTAATTATCTTTCGTTGAGGAATAAATTAATATCTGGGATAGACGATTTTAAGTTCAGAGGATTAGAAAATGAGTGGTTAGTTTCTTATTGCCACCATAAACTGAAGGACAAACACTATGACTATATGATTTTTGGGCACAGACACCTACCAATGGAAGTTAAATTAAACGAGCGAAGCACTTATATAAACACAGGAGATTGGATAAACCACTTTACTTACGCATGGCTTGAGAAAGGCGAAATACACCTTAAAAAATACAAAAAAGAGAATAATAGTAGCTTTATTTACGATTAACGCAAAAATATATAGTTATTTTCCATTTTTACGATAACCATTATTTAAAAGGGTTTATATAGTGTTATTAAGTATCTTTTTTCGTATATTCGTAGTTGGAAAAATAACAAGATAAAATTTAAGATATGTCGAAAAAAGCACTGTTAGAAATAGATGGAAAGAAATATGAATTACCTATAATAAAGGGTACAGAAGGCGAGGTTGCTATTGATATTAGTAAATTGAGAGCTATGACTGGTGGAGTTATTACTATGGATCCTGGTTTCAAAAACACAGGTTCTTGTCATAGTGATATTACTTTTTTGGACGGAGAAAAAGGTATCTTAAAATATAGAGGTTATGCGATAGAGGAATTAGCCGAAAAGAAAAGCTTCTTAGATGTTGCTTATTTGTTGATTTTCGGAGATCTGCCTACTAAGGAAGAGTTAGACACATTTGTTTCGGATATAAAAGACGAGTCAATGGTTAACGAAGAAATGAAAGATATCCTAGATGGTTTCCCTCGTGCAGCACATCCAATGGGAGTATTGTCGGCACTTACTAGTGCATTGACCTCTTTTAACCCTAGTTCGGTAAATGTTTCTTCAGATAAAGACTTGTACAAAGCTGTTGTTAAAATAATGGCTAAGTTTCCTTTACTAGCATCATGGACTTATCGTAAAAACCAAGGTTACCCTATGAATTATGCAGATAATTCTAAAGGATATGTAGAGAATATACTACAGATGATGTTCCGCATACCTACAGAAAAATACAAATGTAGTTCTACAGTAATCAATGCTTTAGATCAATTACTTATATTACATGCTGACCATGAGCAAAACTGTTCTACTTCGACAGTAAGAATAGTAGGTTCTTCTCACGCAGGTTTGTTTGCATCTATATCGGCAGGAGTATCCGCACTTTGGGGCCCACTACATGGTGGAGCAAACCAAGCGGTTATAGAAATGCTTGACGAAATATCTAATGATGGAGGAGATGTAGATAAGTTTATACTTAAGGCAAAAGACAAGAGTGACCCTTTTAGGTTAATGGGATTCGGGCATAGAGTTTATAAAAACTTTGACCCTAGAGCTACTATTATCAAAAAAGCAGCTGATGACTTGTTAAAAGAATTAAATATAGAAGATCCAACTCTTAAAATAGCCGAAAAGCTAGAGAAAATAGCATTGGAAGACGAATACTTCAAGTCTAGAAATCTTTACCCTAATGTCGATTTCTATTCAGGAATAATATATAAGGCTTTAGGTATACCTAGCGAAATGTTTACAGTAATGTTTGCCATAGGAAGACTACCAGGATGGATAGCTCAATGGAAAGAAATGAGAGCTAACCAAGAACCTATAGGGAGACCAAGACAATTGTATCAAGGAAAAGTAGACAGGACTATAAAATAAAAATTGATAATTTAATATAAATTCTCAAGCGATAGTATCGTTTGAGAATTTGTTTTTTATATAAATATGAAAACAATAAAAATAATAAAGCATCGCTCCGATATAGGTGCAGGAACTAGGGGAGCTGACTTAGGTATAGACGCTATAGAAATAGCAGCTATCAATGTTAATAATGATTTTTTTAACCGTTATAATTTTGTTGACGTACCTACCCAAAACGAGAGTATTTATGATAAAACCATAAGTCCTTCGGCATTGAGAATCAAAAATGTATATAATCAATGTAAAGTGTTATCAGAAAATGTAGAAAAAACTATGAATCAAGGTATGTTCCCCTTAGTTATATCGGGCGATCACTCTTCGGCACTTGGTACTATAAGCGGAATAAAAGCCTCTGAACCGAGTAAAAGGCTTGGTGTAGTTTGGATAGACGCTCATGCTGATATTCATTCGCCACACACCTCTCCTTCGGGAAATATACACGGTATGCCACTAGCAGCAGCTTTGTCCGAAGACAATATGGACGACAAAGTAAGCGATATAGACTCATCGACCAAAAAACATTGGGATATGATGAAAAACATAGGTGTAGACGGGGCTAAAATAAAAGCTGAAGACCTTGTATATTTTGGGGTAAGAGATACTGAAACTCCCGAAAATAACATAATAGCTAAGAAAAGCATCAAAAACTACAGCGTTGCTGAGATGAGATACAGAACCTTTGGAAGATGTCTTGATGAAGCTGTAGAGAAGCTTAAAGATTGTGATACTATATATATATCGTTCGACGTTGACAGTATGGATTGTGACCTAATATCGAAAGGAACTGGTACACCTGTATCGAAAGGTTTTGACCCTGAAGAAATATTAGAGATAATGACAGCTTTTATAAGAACCAAAAAAGTTTCTTGCTTGGAGTTTGTAGAAGTTAACCCATTACTTGACGAAAAAGGTAATGTAATGGCAGAAACTGCATTTGATATAATGAACAAGATAACTCCCGTTATAGAGAGTAATTTGGTTTAATAGACTCTCAAAAAACAAGAACTCCCTCTTTGGTAATTACCAAAGAGGGAGTTCTTGTTTTCATAATATATTTCCTATTCTTCTTCTGATTTTATTATCTCATAAGTGAATTTTTCGGTTACAGACGTTGCTCCTGAATTAATAGTATACGCCATTTCTGTTATATACTTTATATCTTTTATATCTTTGAAAGTATGCCCATAAGTATAACTTACACTACTAGGGTCGGGTAAAGAAGTCCTATTATTAGGACCTATTCTTTTTACTTTGTCATATGCTATAGGATATAGTGATGAAAAAGCATTAGTTTTATCATCGAAAACAAACTCGTATGTTGTATTGTCTAAAGTAGAAGAAAGCATATTACCAACATCGCTGTAGGTATAAGTATGAATAACATCACCAGCGTCTCCTTCTTCGTTCAGATCTTTCCGAGTCATTTTATTAAGATAACCATTAGTGTCGTAAGTATAAGTGTATTCATAAGTATCTTTTTCACTGATAGTAGTTACCGAACTAACTATATAGGCAGATGCAACAGTACTACCATAGGTAAACACCCTTACTTCTTCTTCTTCGCTACCTAGAGGCGTTATAACACTTCTTATTAGTCTGTTTTTGGAATCGTATGAATATTCTGTATTATAAATAGTATTATTCTTAATCATTTTAGAGCTAGACATAAAACCATTGTCGCCATATTCGTAAGTATATGTCAAGTCGTAGCCACCAGGATTAGTAAGCATATGACTAGTCAATTTAGCTCCGCTAGCCTCTTCTCCTCTTAGGTCTACCTTGACATTGTATGTTTTGGAATCTCCGTCTTTGGAAGTAACCACAAACTCTTTAGCTGCTAGCTCTACATAAGTACTAGCAGTACCACTAGCAGGCTCTATAGTTGCGTTTTCGCTTAGTTCTATAGTAGCTTTAAGTGCTGAGATATCGGTACCAAAAGGCAATGATATAGTTACATCTTGTCCACTTAGGTTTATATTAGCTCCATCGACCGCAAAGGTAAGGATATTACCATAGACTTCTGGATCCTCGTCAGAGCAAGACGTAAAGCCAAATACAGCTATCAATATAGCTGTAATAAAATAAGTTTTTTTCATAGTTATTGTTTGTTTAAGATTAATATATTAATAGTAAAACACAGACTTACTTTGTATTATTGTAAAACCAATTTTTAGTATTTGATTTTAAAAACTTCCATAGCAAATATTATGTTTTCTTTTTCAGTATAAATATACATAATAAATATCTGTTAACCTATCATTATCAGATTAATAAACAAAACAATATAAGAAACCCTCTATACTTATACCTTAAGAATGATAGAACACTCTTTGTTGGATATAAACAAAAACATTTATAATAACAAAAGCTCCCTTATTTTTAGATAAGGGAGCTTTTTAGGGTTTTACTTTTAGTTTTACTCGTCTAGCTCTGATTCGTCTAGCTCTGATTCGTCTAAGTTTACTATATATATAAAGTATTCTTTAAACAATGCTTCCAAATCGTCTATTTCGGTCATAGATATTTTAGTAGCGTATTCTTTGATATGCTTTATACGTATTTCGGCAGAAGGATGTAAGAAATCACCTTTCCCAAATATAGTATATCCTTTACATTCGACAGTTTCCTCTTCTACACGTTCTATAAAACTAGGCATTACATCGTAATAATTAGCTCCTAGTAAGTGAGTAGCCATAAGGTCAGCTAACAACTCGGCTTTTTGATAAGAGTTTATGTTTTGACCCTCTGGGATACCGCCTTCTATACCAAATATCTCCATTTGCTCCATAGTAATTATATGTGAAGCTTCATGAGTTAAAGCAAACGCCTGTACAAATACATCTGCATGATCAGCCAATCCTTTACTTACCTCTATATAATCAAAAGAAGCTCCCGCATTTATAGACTCATCATTATAGTCTACTTTTACTTCCTTAGGCATTTCAGACTTATAGGTAAAATACATAGGTAACACATTCTCTTTATATACCTTTTGTATATTATCGAAATCTATATTTCCTGTATATCTATTGCCTTCTAAGTTTTTAAAACTCATAAAGTAGAAAGCAGACAAGGTTAATAGACCTGCTAAACTTAATAATTTGATTCTATTCATATCAAATAGGTTATATAAAAAGTCCTTATATTAAAACAAGGACTTTTTAATGATTGTTGATTGTTTTTAATTTATTAATATGATTATATCATTTGAATATCCGTTAATCATATATAAATAATTTATTTATGATATTTAGAAATACAATTGATATTAGTCGTATAGGTCTATATTATTAAACCTATATTACTCATCTAAATATAGTATATACTTAAAATACTCTTCGAACAAGTCGTTTAAGTCTTCTATTTCGGTAACTAATATTTTAGCAGCATATTCTTTTATATACTTTACACGTCTTTTGGCAGAAGGATGTGAAAAATCTCCTTCTTTACTAAAGACAGAACAATTAAAGCATTCTGAATCTTCATCGAGATACTCTATAAAATTAGGCATCGCATCATAATAGTTAGCACCTAACAGATGGGTAGCCATAAGGTCGGCTAATAATTCAGCTTTTTTATAAGAATTAAAATTCTTACCTTCAGGAATACCACCTTCTATACCAAACTTCTTCAATTGCTCCCCAGTAGCTATATGCGAAGCTTCGTGAGTTAAAGCAAAGGCTTGTACGAACACATCGTGATGGTTTGCCAATCCTTGACTAACCTCTATATAACCAAAAGCAGCACCTGCATTAATAGATTTGTCTTTAGAGTCTATAACCAAATCTTTAGGCATATTAGAATCGTAAGTATAATACATAGGTAATACATTATTGGTATATACTTTCTTTATATCACATCCTTCACCTTCTTGTTCTACAGAATCTTCACCTAACAATGGTGTTTTTTCCTCTGCATCTTTAAAACTCATAAAGTAAAAGGTCGATAAAGAGAATACCAGTCCTAAACTTAATAATTTTAATCTTTTCATATAAATTGTTAAATAAAAAGGTCCTCATCCTAAAACAAGAACCTTTTAATGATTGTCGATTGTTTTAATTTTAATTGTTACTCTGCTGCGTAAGCGAAAGTTTCTGTTATAGTAAAATCTTCTGAATAGTAAGTGTATCCAGAAGAAATAGGATAATCACTTCGATTATACAAGTAAGATATAGTCGTATCTACAGCATAAGTTTTAGAAATTTCATTATTACTTGAAACTAAATACGCCATTATATAAGTCTCAGGATACATGTTTCTATAAGGGTTCATCTTGTCATCATAGGTTATTTCTATAGTTCCAACGTAAGGTTCTTCATAAGACACTTCATTTCCATCAGAATTTAAATTGTATAATTTAGTACTTCCTACATAACCATCAGAGTATGTAGGTATCGAAGAAGCTAAGTGTCCAGTTACTTCATCATATGTGTATGCTTTAGCTATAGTATTCCAATCATCTGTTACATCTACAAAGTCAGAGCTTTTCATTTTACCATCCTCATATACATATACAGTAGAACTTAAATCTGTAGCAGCTGCTCCTCCTATTGACCTAACTGTAACAGATTTGGTTATATTATTATCTGAATCATATGTATAAGTCGTAGTCTTTACATCCTCTTCTCCAAAATAATCGCCATAAGATGCCTGAGTAGCTAGAAATCCATTATCTCCATAAGTGAATTTTATAGTTTTTGTTTCAACTTCGTTAGAACCCCCTGTATATACTGATGTATAAACATAAGTGATCAATTTAGTTCCAGTAGTAGTCTCTTCTCCTAAAACAGTAATAGTAACATTATATTCTGCTTCTGTTCCATCTTGAGCAGTAACAGTAAATACTGTAGCTTCTCCGTCTACGTAGGTTACTTCTACTTCGCTAGCAGGGCTAACAGTAGAGTTTGCACTAGAAGTTATAGCTGCTGCAAAAGTCAAACTATCTGTACCAAAAGGGACATTAGCAGTTATTTCGTTACCATCGAAAGTCAATTCTAGTCCTTCAATAGTAAAAGCAGATATAGTCTTAAGTCCAGATGCTGGTACTTCTGTTATAGTTACCATATATTCTAGCTGAGTACCATCTTCGGCAGTAACAGTAAATGTAACTACTCCATCAGTATAAGAAACAGCTTCTCCACTAGCTGGGCTAACGGTAGCTCCTTCGCTAATTTCTATTGTAGCTATAAGAGCTGAAATATCAGTTCCGAATGGTACTGTAGCAGTAATATCGTTTCCACTAAATGTTAAATCGATGTTCTCTATTGCAAATGACTCCATAGAGTTTAAATTAGACTTTATCTCGTCTTCAGAACAGGAAATAAAGCTAAATAAAGCAATAAATATTGCTAGGATAGAATAAATTTTCATTGTTTTAATTGTTTTCATGATTATTATAGTTTAATTTATAAATTAGGGTTATTTGTTCTCGCCTCAGCAGGAAAAGGTATAGTATATCTACTATCTGTAGGTATCAAACTATATGTTGTTCCATTCAATTCCTTTTCTATTACCTGTTTATCCTCTACCCTCCTAAGGTCGTTCCACCTATGCCCTTCCATAGATAGTTCTCTTCTTCTTTCTTTAAGAATTTCTTCTAATAAATCTGCTCCGTTTAGCAAATCTACTCTAGTTGTATAGTCTATATATCCTTGAGTTGTATATCTGTTTTGTGCCAATATGTACAAGCTTTCTCTAGCTTCGGTATCTTGCCCAAGTTCAGAGTAAGCCTCTGCCATGTTTAAGTATAGTTCTGCCGTACGATACGATGTTTTAGACCTTGTAGCCACAGTGCTTTTTTTAGATTTATACCTATTAGAAGTATATCTATAATACAAATCGAAACGCAAGTCTTCGTTCTTATCATAAAGATTAATCAAAGAATTAGACATGTATGCATAGTTTACCAAATCGGCATTTGTGACTTTTTCTAATGCTAATATATTCTCTACCGAATCGTAGTCGCTTGGTATTTTACTGGTATCATTGTTTAAGTTCATCAATTCACTTCTGATGTCTAAAGCCGCTTGACTAAGTTCTAGTACCATACTCCAATTCTTCTGATATAGATAAACTCTGCTTTGCATTGCCAATAATGCTGATTTTGAGAATCGGTAATTAAGCCCTAACTCTTGACTATCTATATTCAGATACTTCTTTGCATTTTCTATATCTTCATGTATTTGCTTATAAACAACACCTACCGACTTCTTTACAAAGTCCTGCTCCAAGTCATTATTCAAATTCATAGGAACTCCATCAGTCATATCTGCCGTATCTTTGTTATACATATCAGCATATAAATTGATAAGGCTGAAATATTGTATAGCCCTCAAAGCGTAGGCTTCTCCTAGTATTTGCTCTATAGTTTCTATATCGTCTTCTATATCTGGCACATTGTCTATTATATGATTTGCATAGAATATAGAAGTATAGAATATTACATAAGGAAAAACAGTAGTTTCGAAACTAGAAGCATTATCGTTCCATATATAAATATCGTTATAATAAACACCTATAGAAGAATCTTCCGTAAGGAATATATCATCGGTTCTATACGCCGTAAGAACCTTACTGGCGTTAGATTGTGAATACGCCCTAGTAAGCAAATCTCTATATTCTTGCGAAGATCCTGGTATTACTTTTCCTACGGGAGTAACGTCTAAGTAACCGTTACAAGAGGCTAGTAAAACCAAGCATAATATGTATGTTATTTTTTTCATTTTTTATTTTTTATTTATTTAGAATGATACGTTTATACCCATAGCTACTACCTTAGGTATCGGTTGAGAATATACATTCCCATAAGTTTCAGGATCAAAATAGCCGTCGTGCTTTGTTCCAAAAACAAATAAGTTTCTACCTTCTACATAAACCTGTACTCTCGACATCTTAAGAGCCTTTAATATTTTTTTATCTAACGAATAATTAAGCTTTATACTATTTATTCTTATATAAGAAATATCTTTTACCCAAATATCTAAAGACTCGTATGTTCTAGCAACATCATAAGTAAACCATTGATATACCTTCGAAGTATCTGACCCGGGAGAATTTAATCCTATTATAGAAGGCAGACTAGTTCCTTGATTTAATATTTCGGTAGTATAGTTGATTCCCGGTTCTACTCTGGTAGGATGATATGGGATATTTCTAGTAACCGTTCTCTTTATATTAAAATTAGCCGATATGTTAAGAGAGAAATTTTTGTATTTGAATCTATTAATTATCCCTCCTGTATATTTGGGATCGGAATTCCCCACTACAGAATACATCTTTCTATAATCTTCTCTTTCTAGCTGACTACCAGTAGTTGATTCTGATAAGTTATAAAACTCTATAGCACTTACTTTTTCTCCATCTTTCCAGAATAGTGGCAAACCTGCTTCGTCTATTCCTGCTGTCTTTATAGCATACACGGCATTCACAGCATCTCCTTGCCTAGAAGGTTTAAAGTCGTCTTTTCTTATTTCTATTTGTTTTATCTCACTTTTATTTGCAGATATATTAAGGTTTGTTATCCAATTGAAATCTTTTTTCTGTATAACCTTAAAACTAAACGCTAACTCGAAACCTTTGTTAGTTACTGTAGCCCAATTGGTATTAGTATAACGGTAACCAGTCTCTAGAGGTATAGTTTTAATACCTATAAGATCTGAACTTTCTCTGAAATAAAAATCACTTACAATAGTCAACCTATTGCTGAACAAACCGAAATCTAGACCTATATTGCTAGAGGTGGTTTTTTCCCATCTAAGATCAGCATTAGGAGGACTGTCTATGTCTAACACGTCTTCACTAACTCCTGGTAATATTTCTGCCGTATTATATCCCCCTATTACAAAAGGAGAAGTGGATCTATCTATATTACCCTGCACTCCATAAGAAACTCTCAACTTAAGGTTTTGAACAAAGCTTAGGTTTTCCATAAAATCTTCTTTATGTATATTCCAAGAACCTGCCAAAGACCATAATGGCAAATATCTGTACTTATTACTCACTCCAAACAGGTTAGAACCATCGTAGCGAATACTACCGAAAACGGTGTATTTGTAATCGTAAGTATAAGATGCTGTTGCAAAAAACGATACAAATCTATTCTCTGTAAAACTCTTCTGATAAGGTCTATAGCTAGATAGCGAAGATAATTCCTCAGGCAAAGGTATAGAAGTCAGAGATTTTGAATTAAATCCATAAGCCTTGGTAGCTATAATTGTTTTTTGGTTAGCTCTTAATTCGGTTCCTAATAATATGTCTATTTCATGTATATCGTTAAGTTCAACACTGTATTTCAGACTGTTTTTCCAATTATACTGCTGTAATGTAGACTCCCAGTTCTGTATCATTCCTCCATCAGGCAACCTGTAATCATATTCATTAGTATCAGGATTTGTATATTGTGTAGAAAATATTTTTTTTCTGGCAAAATAACTATCTTCAGAAGCGTATTTTTCGGTGCTATCTTTATCTAACTGTACTCCTAGCTGAGTTTCTATACGCAAATTATCATTTATATCGTATCCTACATTAGCTATAGCCTTAATTCCTGTATTTGTAAGGTTGTGGTCTGTGTTAGCTCTTTCTTCCAAAATATTGTAATCCATAGTCGTAAATTCATCCTGACGCTCACCCAAATCAGGATCGTAAATATAGTTACCATCAGAGTCTAAAACCTGTAAATAAGGATTCACATTTCTGGAATAATTAGAAGGATTAGTATAAGAATCTGCACCTGTTATATACGAATCAGTCTTATTTTGGTTCAAGAAAATAGATATTCCAGCATCTAGTTTATCATTAATCTTAAAATTGTTTTTAAGAGTAAGGTTTACTTTTTGCAATTGAGTACCTATAGTTGTTCCTTTTTCTTTAAAAAAACCTGCCGAGAAATAATAGTCACTATCATCACCACCTCCAGAGATACTAAGCCCGTATTGGCTGTTTACCGCTGTCTGATAAAACAAATCATTCCAGTTATTGTTTACCTTCCTCAATTGGTTTATTTCTTGCTGAGCCGATAAGCTTATAGCCGAAAATCCGTTATTTTGATATTCAGCGTAATCATTATACTTATCTAATATACGGTAAACTTCACCTCCTTTAGTTCTATAATTAAGATCCGATCTACTAGCCAAAAACAGTTCAAAATCTATTTTTTCGGAAGAGTTCATCAAATTCAACTTGTCAAAATCAGGCTTTTGAGTAATAAAGCTATTTACATAAGCACTTATACGCATAGGTCCCTTCTTACCCCTTTTACTAGTAATAACTATAACTCCATTAGCGGCTCTAGCACCGTATATGGCAGTTGCTGAGGCGTCTTTTAGTACTGTAATACTTTCTATATCCGAAGGATTTAATCCTCCAATAGCATAAGATTGTAATTGATCTATATTGTCTTTATCTCCGTAGTCTTTTGGTATTTCGTTACCTTCCAGAGGTATACCATCCAAAACCCAAAGAGGCTCCGAAGAACCACTAAGGCTAGCTATACCTCTTATCTGGATAGAAACTGGTGAGCCAGGTGCTCCAGTAGTAGTGGTAGTAGACAAACCAGCTATCTGCCCTGACAAAAGCTGATCTACATTAGCAACACCTACTTGCTCTATATCGTCTAGTTTTATACTCACATAAGACGATGTCATCTTACGCTTCTCTATTTTTTGGTAACCAGTAAGCACCACCTCTTCAAGACTCTGAGAGTCTTGCTGTAGTTTTATTATTAGGTTTTGGGTATTAATACTTATATCTATCACTTTAGTTTGGTAACCAATATAAGATATAGTTATATTTTTGATATCTTTTGAAACTTTGAAAGTAAAATAACCATCAAAATCGGTAGTAGTACCTCTCATAGAACTATCTATAATTCCCTCCTGACTAGTTTTACTACCTATTATAGCTGACGACAGATAAATAGAAGCTCCCATTACAGGAACCCCATCGGAGGCATCAATTACCTGCCCTGTGATTTTGATATCAGACTGAGCAGATAAAAGCATTGGTATTAACAATATTAAACTCAATAAAACTCTTTTCATCATATTAGTTATTTAAACTATATTTTATTCTTGCTATTAAATCTGCATAATGCATCTTAGTAGCTCTATCTCCCTTGTTTTTCTTTTTGTTTAGCAATGTCAAAGCGTCAGACAAAGCTCCTCTTTTTAGTGAGCTGACATCTGATATTCTTGTCATAGAACTATAGTGTATATTTATGTTTTTATCTCCCGAAAGTTTTTTAGAAGAACTCTTCTTTCTCGAAAGTTTTTCCATCTCTACTATAAGTATATCTATATAGTTTTTCTGAGTCATTCTATCATATATATCTAAAGTCTTCCCTTTTTTAGTTTTATTAAAAACATATGAACTCAAGATGTCTAGCAAATTTTGAGCCGTAAACACCAAATCATTTTCAATAATCATTTCGTTCTCTATCATTCTTAACAATCTATCTGTTTTAAGCAGATTATACAGAACATATGATTGCTTAGACCTCATTACAGAATATGGAGAATAGTACCTTTTTCCGTCAGGAGCATCTTTTACAAAATAAGTTTTTCCGATCAGCTCAGGAGTAAATAACCATTTCTGAGGAGCTATTGCATTATGCAATAAGTAGTCTAAAGCTTTTTCTTGCTTATGTTTAGGTACAGCTTCATACGATTTTTTATTATCTCCATAAACGGTATTGTTTAAGTAAACCCCTCCTATATTCATCATTACATGATAAGTATAAGTATCCCATTGATCTATTACCGATTTGTACAATTTAGCACTTTGATAATAATCTTCACCTGTTTCTGCGGACCAATTAATTATATTAGGAACTATTATCTTAAGGTTTTTAATTCCGTACTCACTAGCTTTAACGGCATCGTCGCCCAAGTCTTCGGATTGTGACCTAGGGTCTATCCCCGATCTAGAACCGTAGAAATACAAAGGATCATTTTCGTGGTCTCTTATCCATTGTTTAGCTATAGGTAATTCATCTTTAGGGCTTTCTAAACCTAACCAACGATAGCCCCAGTTAATGGCATAAGTATCGTAAATACCTATTTTGGGAGTTATACTAGTTATATTATCGCCAGGCTGAGCTACGTAATTGAACCTAGCATAATCCATAATAGAAGGTGCTGTACCTCCCATTTTGTCAGTAAAAGTTTTAGAACGCAGAGAATCTACAGGAAAACTATAAGAAGCTCCCATATTGTGCTTAAGCCCAAAAGTATGCCCTACTTCGTGAGAAGACACAAAACGTATAGCCGAAGCCATATGCTCATCGCTAAACTTATTAGCTCTAGCATTAGGATCTATAGTTCCCGTTTGCACTCTCATCCAAGAATGTAACGAAACCATAAGATTGTGCCACCATATAACATCAGCTTCTAGTATTTCTCCTGTTCTGGGGTCAATAACCGAAGGTCCCATTGCGTTTTTTCGCTCCGAAGCTGCGTAAGTAATCATAGAGTACCTAACGTCGTCACCATCGAAATCATCATCATTAGTTTCTTTTGCTATTATGGCATTTTTGAAACCAGCTTGTTCAAATGCTTTTTGCCAGTCTTCGATACCTTGTTTTATTGCTTTTCTCCATTTTAGAGGAGTAGCCGGGTCTATATAGTAAACTATTTGTTTTTTAGGTTCTACTAATTCACCTTTTTTATATCTTTCAATATCTGAAGTTTTAGGTTCAAGTCTCCATCTTGTTATTAGGTTACGTTGCTCAACTTGGTGTTGTTCATCGTTAAAATAAAGTTTAGAATTACTAAAATAACCTATCCTATCGTCTGCAAACCTAGGCTGCATAGGCGTTTCTGGTAATAATACTATATTTATGGTTACTCCTATTGATAAAGGTAAAGCCGGTCCTGCTCCTTCACTAACTTCCGTACTC
Organism: Flavobacteriaceae bacterium; assembly: GCA_013215105.1. Lineage (GTDB taxonomy): Bacteria > Bacteroidota > Bacteroidia > Flavobacteriales > Flavobacteriaceae > DT-33. Next base: position 11,692 of record JABSPL010000193.1, on the reverse strand, counting down.
ATATCCGACTTCACTATTACATTCAGGGGGAATGCTTTGACTTTATCTATTTTAGAAAGCTTAGTTTTAATACTACCACCTAAGCCTATATTATTTAGCAAATCACTAAAACTCTTTTGTTTTCCGTTAAAAACTTTATTTACTTTTATAAGTACTGCTGTAGAGTCTGTATTATAATATTTAATATCAAATTCTTCTATAGTAGCTTCTATAAAATTATCTTTTACCGATAAGCTAATAGCATCCTGTTTAGGAGAGATGGCTTTAGGGTTTATAATTTTTAACCATATTTTATTTAACAAGGTATCTTTATAGAAACGAACCATTTTAGTTTCGTAAACCATACCTTTGTTTAATCCATGACCATTCAAAGAATAAGGTACCTTAGATATTTTATTAACTATAAGCATATCTTTAGCTAACAAACTGTCAGGTATTTCGAAGTAAATATCTTTTTTATGACGATATATATTAAATAGTCCTTTTTGTATTTTGGCTTTAGACTTAAATTCTTCAAATTTTAGAGTTTCCTTTTCACTAATGCTATCTTTTTCTTGCGAAAAACCTTTAAAACACATTAATAAAACAACAAAACACTTAAAAGATACTCCTACAACAAATTTCATTTCCTTAATATCTTAATTATTACAGAACAAATATGATATATCTTTAAATGATAGAAAAACAGAATAGAGTGAATACTCTTTTTTATAGAGTGGAATGTGTTTTTTGGTTTAATAAGGGTAAATTCACTATAAAAAAGCCTTCTTTTAAGCCGTATTCAAATCCTTTCTTATTAAAGTAGTTATAATTATTTTCTATATAATTAAGCCCTACATAGTAGCCTTTAGCTACTTGTTTAACCCTAGGATTGTAATTGTTTTTAACTCTCAAACATCCATTTTCTATCTTTACTTCTATAAGCAAAGGAGAGTCTTTACTCACTACATTGTGTTTTATAGCATTTTCTATAAGTATTTGAAGAGATAATACAGGTATATCTTTATTAACACTCTCATCAGATTCTACATTATCGGCTATAGATATATTCAAACTATCTCCAAACCTTATTTTATGTAAGAAAAAATAATGATTACAAAACTCTAATTCTTTGGCCAAGGGAACTACACTGTCCTTACGATATTCTAACATATATCTATAAACATTAGAAAGTTTAATCACAAAATCTTGAGAAACTTCTTTATCTTCGTCTATTAATATATGTAACGAATTCAAACTGTTAAACAAGAAATGAGGATTTATTTGTTTTTTTAATTGATTTAATTGTAATAGAGCGTTTTCTTTTTGGTATTTTTCATTCAGTACAGTAAGCTTCTCTCTTTCTTTTATTTGCTCTATTTCCTTTTTCAATCTATACAAATACACTAGTATCATAGTTACCAACATAAATAGAGCAATCATGAAAAAAATAGACATATATCTACCTAAACCAAAGAAACTTTCTTCTAGTATACTAGCAGGATAGCTTATGCTAAATAAAAAGTAGTTGTTTGATATTTTTATTTTCCTACTATAAGAAACAATTTCTAAGCCTAAATAACTCGATATAGATATATTCTTAATAACTTCAAAATCGTCATATAAATTGATATTTGTTAGCGCTTTGAGATTACTAGTTCCTATTCTACCTATATCAGGATGCAACACTAAGAACCCGTCTTCTCGGGTCAGGGTGATATATCCACTTCCTTCCGATCCAAATTCAGCTACTTCTTCTTGAAGCTTGACCATATCTATATCGTAAACAAACATAATAAATTCTCTCTCAGACATCCTTATATATACCATTTCGGTATAAAAAGGCATTTCGTTTTTGAAATAACTAACTGCCCTAGCAGAACCTAAGTCTCCTGTTACTCTCGATATATAATCATTTATACATTTGTCGGTAAGTAGTCCTTTAAATTCAGAAGTTTCTTTATAAGCAACAACACCTTCAATGCTATGTATAATGGCTTTATTAACTATATAATCATTAGCTTTACCCCTATTCCATATAGCTCTAAGCCTTGCGTAAGTATTATTAATATCACTAACATCTTTACGTCCTAACACAAATAACGATTCTATTTTATCGTATTCTGCTTTATATAAATAACTTTCAAGAAAGAGTATTTCTTTACTCAATTTTGCTTTAGCTACATCGTCTATTAATTTATTGGTTTCAAAGGTTATATTTTCATAAACAGAATAGTTAATAAAAATAAAAACAACCAAGCCCAGTAAACTTATCGATAAGCTAATCTTATTTTCTTTTATTATAGACCTCAATTTAATATACCTTTTGTACCTCGCTACCATATATCTATTAATTAATACTTGGTAAAACTAAACATTAGTCTTGTTAATTCCTTTAAAAAAACTATTTTTATGCTTTATTAGAGAAAAGCCACCTAGAAATGATAAGAGTAATTATAATAGAAGATGAATATTTGGCATCTAAACAACTATCTAAACAAATAAACAATAGCTCTTTTGACATAGAGATAATAGCTATTTTAGAAAGCGTAAAACAAGCCAAAAAATGGTTCGAAACCAATAGCTGCAACCTTATTTTTAGCGATATACACTTAGGAGATGGAGATAGTTTTGAGATATTAGAAAATATAGAAACACCAATAATATTTACAACAGCACACAATCAGTACGCCATAAAATCGTTCAAGTTACTTGCGGTAGACTATCTATTGAAGCCATATACCAAAGATAATCTATACTCAGCAATTAGTAAGTTCACTAAAATGTATAATCAGAATAAACTTAAAACACCAATACAGAATAAGCAAGATACAGAAAACTTACAAGAAAGGTTTTTGGTAAAAGAAGGATCTAAGCTAATAAGTATAAATATACAGGAAATAGCCTACTTTATGGCACAAGGAAAGCTGTTGTTTATATTTACTCATAAAGGAATTGGTCATTTATATGATAGTACTATTACTAAAACAGAAGACAGAGTGCCTAAAGCCTCTTTTTTAAAAGTAAATAGAAAATATATAGTGTCTGCTAAATCGATAAAAAACATAGAAAAACACAGCAACAATAGAATGAAACTAACCTTAAACCCTCTGTTAAAAAACGAAGAAGACGTACTGGTTAGTTCCAAGAATTATAGCTTATTCAAGAAATGGTTAGACCAATAGATCTATAAGTCACCGTTCTGTAAAGCCTTGTAGTTTTCATAACATTCGATTACGGCATCTATTATCTGTAAATCGTTAGCTCTCTTTATAAAAAACTCAGAATAGTTACAAGACTCTAATATATCCGTCAATTCTCTGTCAGTTATTTTAAGGTATTCTAACATATATTCCCTATCAAACCTTCCTTTCAAAAGATGTCTTAATTCTTTTGACTTCTTTAGTTCTTTTATCTTCTTCATTTGTTTAGGTTTTTTACCAAACTTAGCATAAAGAAAATCAACAGGAGTAAAGATAGCAGAGCCTATACTTCCGTAGTTTACTGGTGCTGGTTTACCTATCTCGTAAGTCTGAGCCAGACCGTTTATATGTACCCTGTTCTGAACTCGTTTAGGGAACGATTTGGCATCTAATTCCAACACTCCTACCAAGTTATGAGATCTTATTTCCACTTCTTCTAGCTTTTCTATCTTAGGGCTAAGATAAAAATCTATCTCGCCAGACATTCCTTTAGAACTTATCAAGTCTTTAGATACAGCTAGCCTAAGAGTCTTATACCCCACACGTGTTATCATTATAGTGTCGTTAATCGAAACGTCTATATAGAAAACACCTTCTTTGTCGGCACTAACTCCTTGTACTCTGGTAAGGTTCAGTATATGTGAGCCAATTAAGGCTTCTTTAGTGTCTTTGTCTACAACCTTTCCTGCTATAGTCTCTTGCGAAAAACTAGCCAGACTCATCAGCAAGGTCAAAACTATATAACTTAATTTCATCTTCATAATACTTTGATTATTATTTACAAATATTTTATTTACTCAATTCAGGAAGAACAAAACCAGAGAGAACACTAGTTTGTCTCATCATAGCTTCTATATCTTCACTTTTTCGAGGCGCTAGTATCGATAGGTTTTCAACAACTCCTTTTGTTATAAGAAAATCATCTTCTATCCTAACAGCTATTCCCCACCATTTCTCATCGCAATCACTTCCTTTAGGTATATAAATACCAGGTTCTATAGTTATTATATTGTTAGGTTTTAGCTTACCATAAGTACCTCTATCATGAACGTCCAAACCTAAATAATGACAAGTGAAATGTAAGAAGTATTTTCTGTTTTCATTAGCGTTACTTATCAATCCTAGTTTTACTAGTCCTTTTCCTATAACCTCTCTACATGCGAAGTCTATATCTCTTAGAGTATTCCCTTCCAAAGCCATTAATATACCTGCCTCTTGTGCTCTATAAACCAGATCGTATATTAGTTTTTGTTCTTTGCTAAACTTTCCATTAACAGGAATAGTTCTAGTTACATCGGCACTATAACCATGGTATTCGGCTCCTAAGTCCATTAATATCAACTCTCCATTGGTTTCCATTTTACTGTTTTCTATATAATGCAACACACAACCATTATTACCAGCTCCGACTATCGAAGGATAACCTTCATACTCTGCTCCGTATTTTTTATAAACGAACTCATGTACTCCTTGCACTTCTCTTTCACTCATATTAGGATGCATAGCTTTCATTATTTCTACCTGCCCTACTGCCGATATCTCTATAGCTTTTCGCATAAGAACAACTTCTTCTTCCGTTTTCACTTCTCTCAATACTGCCATTACATTAGCTAAAGACTCTTGGTCTATCTGAAGTTCTTTTATACTTTCTAATGCTTGTCTTCTTATCTTTAATTTTTCTTTATTAGTCTTAGCTTGAGCAAACGATTTTATTATAGTGTTTTCGTTAAGATTAGGGTTAGCCTCTATTTTCTTACCTATTATATAAGCTACATTGGCAACATTTTCTCTACTCGAATTGTTGATAGTCTCATATATATCATTTACTTCTCTCTGAAATATATTGTTGTCGTAGTTTACTTTTTGTTTGAACGACTTTATTATATCAAACAAATCAGCAGTGTTTTTACCGTCTCTGTAATCATCGTTAAAACCTAATATGTATATTTTATTTAGTTTATCTAAACCCATATCGGCAGCAAAAAAGTCTTCACCGTTGTAAGTATTCATTATTCCTAGTTGCTCTTTAGTTCCGTTTACACCCAATCTGTAACCTGTCCATACTTCTTTGCTAGGGTCACGTTTTTGCACATAAAAAGCTTCGTCATATTGTTTTCCGTTTTTGGTTTGTTTGTCAGAATAAACAAATAACACCGAATTAGGTTCGTTATAACCAGTCAAATAATAAAAATCAGGATCCTGATGATATATATAGTCTACATCGTTGGCTCTATTCCTGACAGGATTGGAGAAAAAAACAGCTACACTATTACTAGGAAGTTTCGATTTCAAAGCATCTCTCCTTCCTTTATAAAACTCTTTAGTTAAGTTATCTGACAAGTAATCATTGGTTTGAGAGCTTATATCTGTAAAGAATAAAACCATAATCACTGTTATAAATATCTGTTTTCTCATATTGTTGTTATTAGTAAGCCCAAATATATAAATATTATTAGCACCTTTGTATAAAATAAAGTTAAAAACGATAATTAGTACAGAAACTAACTATACAGGCTATTAATGATAACAATATTTAGAATAGTCTATGAATATTCTACTTTCTACCAAAATCAGCAGGTATTTCGCCCCATTGTTTGGTTTCCCATTTGTATATTTTAGTAGTAAAGGTATTGTTTTTGAGCCATAATTCAGCTCTTTTTACTAAGTCAAAAACATCTTTATTCTTCTCTGTTTTGGGTAATTTGGTTCTACACTTCTTACCAGCTATCCAACCTATCGCTATTTTGGAGTCCGAATATATAGGTAAGTCAGAGTTTTTCTGCTTTAGCAAAGCTAAACCATGAACCAATGCCAAAAACTCCCCTATATTATTAGTTCCGTTTTTGAATACTCCCATTTTAAAGACCTCCTTTTTGGTCTTAGTATAAACCCCACGATATTCCATAGCTCCAGGATTACCACTACAAGCAGCATCAACCGACATACTTTCGGCTATTATATCTTCGGAGTTAAATATTACGTTCTTCTTAGGCTTGCGTATTATATGATTTTCCCAACCTGCTTTATATGCTTTGTTAGCTTCATCTTCGGTTTCGAACGATTTGAACTTAGCAGCAACGCCATCAGTATTCTTTTTACAGTCTTTCCATTTGTTAAAAACTCCTGTTTCTCTGCCTTGCCACACTACATAGAACTTCTTTTTACCCATTACTTAATATATATTTTTTTATTTCTGAAGGGAAATTATCCTGTTCTAATTCATGAATTTTGACAGCCAAGTCATTAGGGCTGTCTTCTTTGTTTATATTGCATTTGGTCTGAAACAACACTTTACCACCGTCATAAACTTGGTTTACCAAATGTATAGTAATCCCCGATTGTTTTTATTTATTGTCTATTACAGCTTTATGTACATTAGCTCCATACATGCCTTTTCCTCCATATTTGGGCAAAAGAGATGGGTGTATATTTATTATTTTACCTTCAAAAGCTTTTATTATATTATCTGGTATTTTCCAAAGGAAGCCAGCTAATATTATATAGTCCGCATTTTGTTTCAAATATTGTAAACAATTATCATATTCATAAAAATCACCTCTACCCATAAAAGTAGTTTTTACGCCCAAAAGCTCAGCTTTGTCTATAACTTTGGCTGTTTTTTTGTTAGTAATAATACTATTAACCTCTATATTTTGGTCGTTTTCGAAATATTTAATTATATTTAGGGCATTAGTTCCGTTACCCGAAGCCATCACTACAAGTCTTGTTTTACTGAGCATACTATTGTTTTTGGGGTAAATATACCAAATAATAAACAGCTATTAATTCGGCTTAGAGTATTTTTTCATTAATAATGGTTGCATTAACATTAAAGTTTATTATTTTTGCCTTGTAAATAAATTTAAAAACATAAAATTATGGGAGACATTGCATCAAAAGTAAAAGCTATTATAGTAGATAAATTAGGTGTTGATGAAAACGAAATCACTATGGAAGCAAGCTTCACTGAAGATTTAGGAGCTGATTCATTAGATACTGTTGAATTAATAATGGAATTTGAAAAAGAGTTTGATATAGCTATTCCAGACGATCAAGCAGAAGTTATCAAGACTGTAGGAGATGCTACAACTTACATAACTGACGCAAAAAAATAAGTATTTAAATAATATTTATGTAATACTACGGACGGCATATCGCTGTTCGTAGTTTTTATATTTAAACAAAACAATAATCCTATGGAATTAAAACGAGTAGTAGTTACTGGCTTGGGTGCTTTGACACCTATAGGAAATAATGTAGAAGAATATTGGAAAGGTCTGGTTGAAGGTAAAAGTGGTGCAGCTCCTATTAAAGGGTTTGATGCTTCTAAATTCAAAACTAGGTTCGCTTGCGAGCTTAAAGGCTTTAACGTGTTAGACCATATAAACAGAAAAGATTCTAGGAAGATGGACAAGTTTACTCAGTATGCTATGGTAGCTGCCGAGGAGGCTATTGGCGATTCTAAACTAGACTTAGAAAACATTGATTTAGACAGAGCTGGAGTTATCTGGGGTTCTGGTGTTGGTGGTTTAGAAACTTTCCAAGAGGAGATGATCAACTTCTGTGCTGGTGATGGTACACCTAAGTTTAACCCTTTCTTTATACCTAAAATGATATCAGATATAGCTCCTGGTTATATTTCTATCAAATACGGTTTCAGAGGGCCTAACTTTAGTACTGTTTCTGCTTGTGCCTCTTCGGCAAACGCACTTATAGATGCTTATAACTATATAAGACTAGGGCAGGCTGACTTGTTTATAGCAGGTGGTTCTGAAGCTCCTATCAATATAGCTTCTTTGGCAGGCTTTAACGCACTTAGAGCACTTTCTACCAACAACGATAGTCCTGAAACTGCTTCGAGACCTTTTGATAAAACCAGAGATGGATTTGTTATGGGAGAAGGAGCTGGTGCAATAATACTAGAAGAATACGAACATGCTGTAAAAAGAGGTGCTACTATATATGCAGAACTTCTTGGAGGTGGTCTTTCGGCAGATGCTTATCATATAACGGCTCCACACCCCGAAGGGTTAGGTGCTATAGCTGTTATGAAAAACTGTCTTAAAGATGCTGGACTAGAAATAACTGACGTTGATGCTGTCAACATGCACGGTACTTCGACTCCACTGGGTGATGTCGCTGAACTAAAAGCTATAACTAAAGTATTTGGAGAACATGCTTATAAGCTTAATATAAATTCTACGAAGTCAATGACTGGTCACCTATTAGGTGCTGCAGGGGCTATAGAATCTATATCTTCTATTCTTTCTATAAAGCACGGAATAGTACCTCCGACTATCAATCATTCGGTAGTGGACGAAAATATAGATAGTAAACTAAACCTAACTCTAAACAAAGCTCAGAAAAGAGACGTCAAAGTAGCCATGAGTAATACTTTTGGTTTTGGTGGGCACAATGCCTGTTTAGTATTCAAGAAGCTAAATTAATAGCCCTCTATGAAGATAGTTAGAAAACTATTAAATATAAAAGAGTCAAAGACTGACTTCTTTAAACAAATAAAAGCTGTTTTAGGGTTTAGCCCTCTATACATAGATGTATATAAAACAGCTTTTATTCATTCTTCTACCAACAAAAAAGACGCTTTAGGTAACCCTCTTAACTACGAAAGACTAGAATTCCTTGGCGATGCTCTACTGAGCTCTGCTATAGCTCTTTATTTGTACAATAAATATCCATATAGTGACGAAGGATATTTGACTCAAATGCGTTCGAAGATAGTAAACCGTAAAACACTTAACGAAATAGGACTGAAACTAGACCTTATATCGTTAGTTAACACCTCTATGTCTAAGAGTAAAATGGGTACTAATATACACGGAAATATACTAGAAGCTCTTATAGGTGCTATATACTTAGACCTTGGCAATAAATATTGCCAGAAGTTTATTGCTAACCAAATAGTAAAACCTTTGATAGAACAAGGGAATTGGGAAGGCCGAATAGATAGCTATAAAAGTGTGATGATAGAGTGGAGTCAGAAAAACCGTAAGAATCTAATCTTCGAAACTTATGAAGATTCTGGTAATGACAAAACCAAACACTTTAGCGTAAAATTAAATATAGAAGGTAAAACGGTAACCAAAGGTAGAGCAACGTCTAAAAAGAAAGCCGAAGAAATGGCTGCTAAGAGGGCTTATTTTGCTATTATTAAGAAGTTGAAGTAGGAGAATTAACCTCATTAATCAAATATACTTTTCTTTAAATTAAAAAACAATTCTAATTAGTGTTGTAAACACTTGTGTATATATCGTTTACAAACAACACATAAGCTATATTTCAGGTGTTTTTAATCTGAAACCGCACTATTTACCACAATAACACTCTTTAAAACTAGGTTTATTAGCTTTATTATATATATATTTGTGATTATATAACAAATAAAGGATTAACAATGATTATTCAGGAATTTAGCTTTGGTAACTTTAGGTCTTTTAAAGACATCCAAACATTGAACTTATCGGCAGCTAAGATAAAGTCGAAAGACTCGATGATGGATATTAATAATATCATAGAAGTAAAAGGCCATAATATACTAAAGTCTAAAGCCATATATGGAGCTAATGCTAGTGGGAAGACTAATGTTATAAGGGCTTTGGATTGCCTAAAGAAAACAATAACAGGGTCTTTGGCTAGTGAAAAGACATTGGAGGAAATAATTAACTTCAAACTATCTACCGAAACAGAAAACGAACCTAGCTTCTTTCAATTGATTTTCTGGATAGACGATATCAAATATAGATATGGCTATGAAGCTAATACTAAGGAAATAGTAGGTGAATGGCTTTATATTACGCCTGACAAAAGAGAACTTCCACTATTCATAAGAGATAATCAGAAAATAATAAAAATAGACAAAACAAACTTCAAAGAAGGTTCTAAATTATTGAGTCTTTCTGAAAAAGAAGAAGATGATTCTGATGTTTTCAATAAACACTCTTTATTCTTGAGTACTTTAGCTTCTTTTGGTTTTAGTGAAGTGTCTAAAAAAATAGTTTATAGCATTAAACATATGGCTATGATTAACGGACTTGAACATTCTGGCTTAAGAAAACTAGCTATGAAAGCTCTAAACTACGAAGATTTGAGTAGTAGCATGCTTCAGTTTATAAAAAGCGGAGATATCGGTATAGAAGACATGTATAAGGTTAATCCAAAAAACAAAAGAGAGGGTTCTGAAATAGATAATGAAGAGATACTTGTTGTTGACAAAAAGAAATACGATGAAAACCTAAAGCTAAAAGAATCTATTCCTTTTGCCTTTGATAGTTCTGAGTCAGAAGGAACTAAGAAGTTATTCGACTTAAGTATGATATTATTAACTGCTATTGATAATAATATGCCATTATTCATAGACGAATTCGATGCTAGACTCCATCCTGAGCTTACCAAAAAAATAGTTAAATTGTTTAATTCGAAAGCAAACAAAGGCTCTCAACTGGTTTTCGTTACTCATGACACTAACTTATTATCTCATGATTTGCTAAGGAGAGACCAAATAGACTTTGTCGAGAAAGACAAATATGGAGCCAGTCATTTATATTCTCTGGTAGAGTTTAAAGGGGTTAGAAACGACTCTTCTTTTGAGAAAGATTATATTAAAGGTAAGTATGGAGCTATTCCTTTCTTGGGCGATTTTGAAAAGCTAATAACCAAAAAAGATGTCTAGACCAAAAGGATGGGAAAGAAGAAAAGGCTCTTCTCCTAAGAAAAACACTAGGAATGTTTACAAAGATATACTGGTAGTTTGCGAAGGACAGACTGAAGTTAATTATTTCAAAGCTTTCAATTTGAGACTTAGGTTCGATGTTGAGTTTAGAGATATGAAAGGACAGAATCCTTATCAGCTGGTCGATGAAGCTTTGGATATTAAGAACAAAAATAGCTACGGAGAAGTTTGGTGTGTGTTTGATATGGACATGAACAAAGGAGGTAAAGAATACTCAGACTTAGATGCCGCTATACAAAAAGCCAAAAATAACAATCTAAAAGTAGCTTACTCTAATGATGCTTTTGAGTTATGGTTCTATCTGCATTTTAACTATACCGATCAAGAGAACCATAGGACGTTTTATTATGAGAAATTGAGTAAAACATGGGATATTAATTATGTAAGAAACGGAAAGAAAGATGATTTTAGCAAAACGATATACGATAAGTTAGGGAAAGGCATTAATTCTCTTCAACCAAAAGCTATAGAAAGAGCTAAGAAATTGTATAAAGCTAAGTCTGGTTTACCTTTTTATAAGCAAAACCCCGTAACAACAGTCTATAAATTGGTCGAACTACTTAATGATAATTTAAGACCTTAGTAGTTCACTTACTTGTAAATATAATTAACCTATGGCTAGTTATACCAGTTGAATCTCCATCTGTCATATATAAATAGTTTCTTTTCTCCTTTATCTGCGTTAAAAAACAGAACCATAGCGATGCTATGCTTAGATTTTTTGCCTTGCTAAAGAAAAAAATAATTCTATTTCTTTTATGAC
>JABSPL010000192.1 GCA_013215105.1 Flavobacteriaceae bacterium | reverse complement strand
GCAGTAAGATAAACGAGTTTAATTTAAACCATCGTTATTGAACTATCCTCCTAAAATCTTTCTTTCCCTTAAAATTCAGAGGCAATAGCCCTCAGTAGACAATAAAAAATTAACTAATGAACACCCCCTAAAATAATAAAGTAGTGAATAATGGGAGGTTGGGCAGCCAGCTCAAAGCCCCATATTGAAAACTACTATAACCAAAGCTAGGCTTAAACGCAAAGGATATAAACCTTTGGTCGATTATATTAATAATAAGCAGATTTGGTGAACCGCCGTATACTTTGGCCCGCTTGGTTTACCCAGAGCTTGTCGTGGGCTACGGTGGTGTGAGAGCTGCACTCCGCTTTCTAGTTAGGAGCGGAGGTGTCTACTCGATTGTAGGTGGTTTTTCACATATCAAATAATTCGATAGCGGATAAACTTTTTAAATTCCGACTTTCTTGATATTCTTCTCTTGATGTCATTTTGTGTTCACTCGATATTTTTGATTTTAAATATTTTTCTACTTGTCCATATATATATATGAATAAAATAACTCTAACGAACTTATATCAACATTTTTTCCTGTTTCATAATTATAAGATAAATATCCCATCATATCCCTTTCAAAAATAACATAATCTCTTCTTAAATGATAAGAATTACTTATACCAGTTATAGTGTCGGGAAGTTCGTGAAATGTATCGTGGTCAAATAATTGGTAGTCTCCAGTATGTTTATATTTTCATAAATAGCATCCAAACCATTTGCGAAATTCTTTGTGCATCTCCATCTACACCAGCGTCTTTACGCATAATGTCTCTAATAGATTTTATTATTGATGTAATATTACTAATTTAGGATTTATTTATTCTAGTAGTTAATTCAGTAATTCTCTCTATCAGCTTTTTAAAACTAATAGTAGAACCATAAAACATACTTTCTTGCATGGTTTTATAATCTTTTTCCCAATCCTTAATTGTTTCATATGGAGGAACAATGTTAATTGATTTGGGCATATGGTTTGCATAATCAATCCCTCTGATTGCATTAAAGTTCTTTCTGTGTTCTACAATTGTATTATATAGAGCAGTATCTTTTAACGCTTCTACACCATGAGTAGTATCCATTAACTTTTCTAAATCATATAAATGACGACTCATTCTTTCTACTCGTATAAATTTTGTCTCTTTTTGAAATTCTTCATGCAACAAAAATATTTTTTCAAGAAAAGTTCGTTTTGGAGATACTACATGAATTGTAATTTCTTTTTCAGCAAATGGAAGTTGGCTAAACTCACTTGACACCATTGATATAATCGATTTATTATCTACAGGTTCCATCAAAGACCTTGCTCCAACTTCTATTAAAACTCTTGGTTTTAAATAATCAGATTCTTCCGTTAAAGATTTGTAGCGTAACTCAATAATTAAGGGGTCTGTATCTGTGTTTTCTGTTTTTTGAACTATTAAATCATAATCTGTTACACCAAATTTTAGAAGTTCGTTATTGATGTCGTTATAAAATTCTGTTCCAATGAAACTATAAGAAGCCTTTCGTAGTTTTTTTACTTGTGTTTTACTCAATTCTCCTTCAAAATCAAGATGTTTTCTATCAATGACTAAGTCAATATCTTCTGAGAAACGTTCAATTAAATTCCAAGCTTTACTTAAAGATGTTCCTCCTTTAAAAACAATTTGATTAGCATAAGGAAGTGAGAATATGATATTCAAAGACAAAGTTACCCACCAATCTTTTTCAACTGCTGAGGACGGAAGTCCACTTCTTTCACTGACTTGGTTAAAGACGTTAAGCTTATCTTTTTTACTAAGTTGTATAAACGCTTTCATATTTAATTGTTCTTCATGATTTTAGAAATCCAAACAGGAGCAAGTTTAGCATCATGTTCTATGTTTTCTTGTTTTTCTTTTTCAAGATGTATTTTAATTATTTCTAATTGCTCTATTGTTACATTGTCCTTTCCTATTTCTTTAAGCGCTTGAATAATTAAACTTGTTATTTCTCCTTTTACGGCTAAGTTTTTAGGAGTTGTTCTTTTAAATTTTATTGTTCGTTTTCCAACTACAATACTTCTCGCAGATCCATCTGTTAGAAATACTATATTCATAGGTATTTGATTGGATAGTCCTAATTGATTTAGTGCTTTTATTCCTGTTGGAATAATTCTCGCTTTATCTCTGCCGACAATTGCATTTGCTATTTCTTCTATAGATGGGTATAAATCGCCTAATAGTTTATCTTGTTTAGGGTATAAATATATTCCATGAGCTATTCTTATTAAAAACTTTTTGTTTTCAAGTCTTAAGAGTGATTTTTTTACAACTTCTACGTTTCCAATACTATCAAAGTTAGAGGGGAATAGAATACTCCCTCTTTTCATTGATTTGATTTTATTTTCAATTCTATTTTGAACTGAGTTAGTCATTCTTCCGTGTATTTATGTCCCAAATTTAGTAAATATTTGGGACATTATTGTATTTGTGTCTAATATTATTTTCGAAGTGTGTAGGGAAGGAGAAAGCTCTTTTAATTTTGTGAGGCACGAGCAAAATTAAATGTGCTTGAACGTGCGGTTGGCTTTTTTTTTCGCTTGTAGCTAACATTCAGTTATACGAATATCATACACCCAACCTATATCGTATTTAGTTATATTTAAAATACAATAATGCTAATATATCTATTTATTTTACTAAATCATACATTATTTACTTGTATTTCAAATTAAAAACAACTTAAAACTTCAATAACGTATAAAACAGCAAGTAAACTGTGATTTAATAATAATAGCAGTAAGATAAACGAGTTTAATTTAAACCATCGTTATTGAACTATCCTCCTAAAATCTTTCTTTCCCTTAAAATTCAGAGGCAATAGCCTCAGGAAACAACAAGAAAAGTAACTAATGAACACCCCCTAAAATAATAAAGTAGTGAATAATGGGAGG
>JABSPL010000191.1 GCA_013215105.1 Flavobacteriaceae bacterium | reverse complement strand
CTCAATTCAATTGCTTGAAATGATTGTTACGCTGTCAATTTTCTAATATTTTCAATGATCGTGTGCCAGTGGCACCTACAAGTATTTGATTACTCTTGGTGGCTTTGCTTTGTTTGCTAGCGAACCTTAGTTCGTTTTGCGGTTGCAAATGTAATTCTTTTTACCCGAATAAAACAAATAAAATTTAAAGTTTTTTGAAGCAATGCTTCAGATAAATATCAGGACTCAAATGTATTGAATCTGTTTACTTATTTAAACTTTTAAAGTTTTTATTTCACTCAGTATTTATAAGAACTTAACGCCTTTTGTTGTTTGATAAACATCAGTTGTTTTGCGGGTGCAAAACTACGATGCTTTTCTGGATTGGCAATGATTTATTTTGATAAAGTTTTAAGTTTTTTTTAATTGGTTGAAGCATGGTAGATTGAGTCGGGCTTCTTTGGAGTCTTTGCGTAGGACGAATGCTATTCGCCCGTACGTTATTTGGATGGACTTGTATGTGGGTGGACTTGTATGTGGGTGGACTTGTATGTGGGTGGACGAATCCTGTTCGTTCTTACTATTATATTGAGGTGAGTGGTGAGATTACATATATGTCTCGCTGCGTAAGAATACTATTCGCCATTACTAGACCAGAACAATACGCTTACCGATAGTTGTAGAAAAGACACATACCATATTTGTACGCTTAACATAGTAAATATCTATTAATTTTATCCCACACCAAAAGTACCCTTTAGCTGTATTAATAAACTAAAGGGTACTTTTAATAAGTTCTTTTTAACATGTGTAATTTAAGGGCAAACTCCCCATTGAGGTTCTCCTGACATACCAGTTCCTAAATCGAAATAGTCAGGTTTCACAGACATTTCACAAGCCTTCCAAGAAGACAAATTTCCTGTAAATGAAGAAGCAAAATAAAACATTTTCTGCATATCAAGAACACTAGACACATCCCAAGTAGACAAATCACCATTAAAAGAACTTGCTGACGCGAACATAGATCCCATCTTAGTTACATTAGATACATCCCAAGTAGAGATACCTCCTTCAAAAGTTTCAATTCCTTTGAAATCACTTGCTCCCGAAAACATGTTTTCCATATTAGTAATATTAGACACATCCCAATCTATAAATTCATCATCTCTTAAAGATTGACAACCATCAAACATTTTCCTTAGACTAGTGACTCCTAAAAGGTTAGGGTAATCAAAAGTTTCTATATTCAATCTATAACAACCATCGAACAAACCATAAGCATCAGTCGACTGCACCTCTCTAAGAACAATATCTCCCCAACTAGTAATTTTAGTTAACTTACCGGTATAATCTGTATTATCACCTATATATAAACCATCAATATCAACATCGAATTTTGAAACTTCTAAGCTGTTTTTTGTTTTTATAGTATACTCTCCTGTCTCTGAATATGTATGAGTTATAACCCCTTCATCAGTAGTTGTACCATCACCCCAATTAACAGTAACAGTATTTCCATATTTACCCTCGAAAGGCAAAATAAACTCATCAACTCCTAAATCCCAAGAAGAAATAAATACATCTAACGAATTAACTATATACATAGTATATAATTCTGTACTTCCATCTTCTGCCGTTACAGTATAAATCACAAATTCATTAAACGGCTGAACCACTCCACTTTTAGGAGATATACTAGAACCTTCCGATATTGTTATAACAGGAGCTACTTCCATTTTACTTGAAGAAAACAAAATTTCCCCATAGATAAACTTATCATCTTCCAAAACATAGAACGTAACATCATCTCCTGTAAATGTTTTTATTTTTTTTTCATCTGATTTCAAAACAACAACAGTAGCAGTGTATTTTTCCACACTATTATCTTCTGCCGTTATAGTATAAACAACGGGGTTGGTAAAGTCCTGAACCACTCCACTAGCAGGAGACACACTTGCTTTGCTTGATATTTCAAATGTAGGTGTGATTTTAGTAATATCAACGTCACTAGACACTTCAATAGTTACAGTTTTACTGTCTTTATCTAAGGTTATTTCAGCTCCTTCGACGACAAAAGACGATATAGAATTACCTGTTTCCTTTACACTTTCAGTATCTTCTGCTTTATCGCAAGAAGTAACTAATGTTAAGACTATCAACAATAAATAAAATAATTTCACTTTTTTCATAATGTTATTTTTAAATTAATTTGAATATAAAGATAATTATTTTATATAATATAACTAATTTACAATCAACTTATTAATGATAATTTCACATTGGAAAGTCATAACATATAGTAGAACCTTTTATTTTATATTTTAAAACAATAATTCTAAATATTAACTGAACTATTGTTTAGGTCACCCCAATAGGCTTATGATTATCTTTCTCGTTATATTATACAAGCAGTACGACCCTCTGAGGCTATTTATAAGTTTGTTTGAAATCACATATATAGTGATCTTCATATTGGAGAAAGTTGAAACAAAAGTTAAAAACAGAAGGAAACCAAACCGTGGAGAATTGTAACAGGTTGAAAATACTAGCTGTTGATTGTCTAATACGTAAAACAAATATAACCGATAGCTTTTAATATTTATACAATACTGATTTTATAGGAGTCTAATTCGACTCCTATAAAATCAACATTACAGTCATCATCTCTAAACCGTAACAGCTGAAGATAACTCTAAAACAACATGACTATCTGACATCGCCTTGAACATTCTACACAAGTACTCCCCTATTGTTTCATTTTCTTCTATTCCTGAAGTTTTATTTAACCTTTCAAAAACATCTTTCTCAGGTAACACATCATGACAAAAAGCATTTCTTAACTCAATCATATCACTTGACTCTCCTTTAAATACATCACTCTTGAAATTAGGTATCTCTCTTCCATTCATTATTTCATCCTTCAATTCAGTATTACAATCATAAACAACCTTTTCCATAGAATGCACTAAACCAAAAAAAGTTTCTAATCTAACCTTCTCATAACTACTCAATTCTTCTTCTATCTCTTTTATAGTCCAGCTTTTCCTAGGTAAATAAGACAATATAAATTTCACCTTTTTATCATACTCATAATCTCTATATTTGTTTATGTTTTTTAATTTGACTTTACCTTTTATCTTACCCTTTCTTAATACTAACTCTATCTCATGGTTTAACAAATAACTATCATTAATCACATTATCAGATACCTCCTCCCCTTTTTTTAATTTATCTCTAGTTGATTGTTTATCACTCTTTTCTTTTATATCTTCTATTTCTTGCTTGTTTTTAAACACATTTGACAAATCAACACTTTCTACACCATTACTATCAGTTACATATTCTTTGAGTAAGATATGCTTAACCATTTCTAATGTATAATAATCCTCCCTAGCCATCTTCCTTATAGAGGCTTCATTTTTATATATTAATTTTTGTATTTCAGTAGGTAAATCATTATTATACTGCTCTGTCAATCCTTTATCTGTAACTATTTTTTGCTTCCCATCTTCTTTATAACTATATGTTTTATCATAAGAATAAAAAGATTGCTTTACACTTTCGTTAGAACATTTAAACCAATCGGCTATATTGTTACTATCTTTATCTCCTTTTATATAAGTTTGTTTTTCATCGAACAAACCTCTACCCAGATTCATCGTCGATTTTGATAAATTATCTTTATAATCTCTCCTAATTACATAATTCTTCTTATTTAAGAATACAAACATCTTCTCTTGTAAAGATTCATTATTCAGATTATCTTCATTATTAATTTCATTCAGAATTCCTTCCAGATATGCTTTCCTTTTAATTTTATATCCATTATAAAAGTTAAATAATGTTTCTTTAGAAAAGTCTATTCCCTTAAAAGGTAAACCGAAATTATTGCTATGCTCTAAGCCAAAATTGTTTTTAATAAATCCTTTGAAGTCTTTCTTATAATCTCCGTAAGCATACTTAGCCAACAACGACTGAAACTCAGAGAACTGATAACCTTTCCAGTCTTTACGTTTATCTTTACTCATGAATCGTTTAATGTCGTAAGCTAACCAAGTCGCTATTTTCCCTTTCTCCGATGAACTTAATTCATTTTCACGTTTGACTTCTCTTGTATATTTACTTCTTATATATTTTAACTCATCATGGTTTATTTCTATATTTATTTCTTTTACTATTTTAGAAACTAATAAAATTTCCTCATTTTCTTTATATAATTTGAGCTTTTTAGGCTGATTTATAGGATTACTCCCTTTGTTTATATTTATTCTTGCATTTATTTTACTTTCTATAAACTTACCTTTTTTCTTATTAGTAAAAAAAGCATATATAATAGAAGGCAATTCATTAAAAGACAAATAAGCTTCAGCTTCTAACTTATTAAACTCTCCCCCTCCTAGTTCTTTCATATAATCATCATATTTAGGGGCTATATTTTCCGAAGTATATCCTTTAAGATAAACCCCTATATTATTACCATTATACTGATAACTAGGATTAGGATATTCTAGCCAACAAGGAGGTGATTTATCTGTAGAATTGTTTTCTTTTTTAAAGTAATCATGTTTCAATTTGGTAACATTAGATAATTTATCAAACACAGTTATTTTCTTTAAAATATCTCTGGTTGTCTTTTTGGGATTATTAGCAATACTATAATGAAGGTCTTTTTCTCTACTATCTTTATTGTATTTACCTACATTTATCTGAAACCTAAGACTAGGCATATCCATATATCCATCGACAAAACGTAAAGCGAAGTACGGAAACTTAGAATCATATCTTCTGTTTATAGACACCCCGTTACCATCTTCTCTTTCGAAATCAAAATCACCTCTATCTTTTTCTAATAACAAACCATATAACTCTTTAGGACATTTGCTTAACTCTGCAACCATCTCCATAAGCAAAGAGTCTTTACTGTATTCACTTCTCAATAAGTTTCTTATATCTCTATAGCATATATTAGAAACAACCCATCTGTTTACTATAGTAATCAAGCTCCTGTTATCTTTAAGCCCTTCGGTATGGTTCAATAAGTTAGTAGTATCTTTTTTATTCAAGAACAAAGCTAGTAATTGTATATCATACATATCTTTATCTATATATTCACTACACTTATCTATTCCGTCTATCTTCTCTATATAATCATTGAACAAACTATTTATAGCATATACAGTCTCATTACCTTTTAAGTCCAGCCCATCATCTTCCGCTTCTTTTATTATATCATATATGTCATCACGATGTTTAGAAGTCACAAAATCATTATAATCTTTATTATTCTTTATCATGTTTTTTACTGACTTAGCATTAAAAAACAAAACAAGATACATCAATTCATCATCTTCTATAAGTTTTATATCATCAGCATTATAATTTATTTCTTGGTGATATATATGAGTGTAATAATTCCTTTTCTTCTCTATAAGCTTATACAAAGCACAGAGAACCTCTCTTAGCTTAGCTCTACCCTGATCCTTATCTTCATATATAGAAGGCAGATGTTTTACAAAAACCAATGTTTGCGAGAGATGTCTTATTCTATTATCCCAATCGGTTATAGTTATATCGTCTTTGAAACATTCGTTTATTATATCTATATCTTTTCCTTTGACACCTAAACCAAACTTAGTATTCAAATCGTTAATACTCAAACTGAAATTATTCCTAGCTGAATTAAAAAAAGCAGCAAAATACTGCTTATCCTCTAATTTATCTGCACAATATGTATTTACACCTTCACTCATAGTCTTTGTTTTATTACAATAATAAGGACAAATATATAATAGTTTTAATAAATACAATTACTATTTGAAACAAAAACCGAACCTATTTACAATATTAAATAGGTTCGGTTTTTTTGATGTTATGACTACCCTTCAAATATAGGGCTTTCACAACAACATGTTGATGTTGCTGAAGCTGCAACTAGTTATGACTACCACTCAAATATAAGGCTTTCACAACACAAAAAGGTTACCTGCGGAATAGCAACAGGTTATGACTACCACTCAAATATAGAGCTTTCACAACTAAATCATAATTAATTAATTTTAATTGTTAGTTATCACTACCGTCAAATATATAACTTTTATAATAAACAAAGACAGCCATAAAATACTACATATACAAAACTATAACCTCTACTTTACAGTTACTAATTCATAGTATTGCAACTACAAACCCACCAACAAGGGGGCATGACCCCTTGCCACTCACAAAAACCACAACAACCTCACCAGAAAAAAAATCATTATACTCATAGCTAGTTCCACGCAACTAAGAGCAAGTATCGAGTAACTAGTAGCAAGTCGAGCTCAACTAAGAGCAAGGATTTCAATAAAAACAATGATATTTATTCAAAAGGATATAAAAATATCCAGAACACACAATTTCAACACATAAACGAGTCGTAAATTCAAAAAGCAATGAATTATATAAAAAGATAAAGTAAAAAAGAGTATCTAAATTGAATGTACGTCTATTAAATAAGTGAAATTAATTATCTTGGCTTAAGACTTCATTTAAACTCCACCTCACGAGGCAGCTTTACCTTCGAATAATGGCAAACAAGCAAAAACCCAATTACTGAGAAAATGTAATTGGGTTTTTTAATAAAAAACTAACCTATGTTAATAAAACCAAAATTAATCCGTTTTATATTTTTTTTGTAATATTATAGTTGTAGCTATATTCTTATATTTATTTTACTCTTTATTATTATTTACTCTGCAAATATACAATAATATCTTATTTAGACTAAATAAAGATAAGGTTTTTAATAAAATTTATAGATATTACTTAAACATCTATAAATAAAGAACATGAAAGATTTACACCTGTTTTTTACTTAATATAATTGTACAATAGTTACTTTAGAACTTTTATAAAGCAACTATAATTATTATGTTTTAAAAAACATGGCGTATAAAACCATCTATTATTTCTAATATAAGCATATCGACATACCTTTAATTAATTGCATCAATACAATTAACTATTATCATTTTCAATAAGGAAACTATGAAAACAATTAAGGCTACAAAAATGTGTGTGTGTTTAGAATCTAAACAGGTATTTTAGAAACTCTATTTTGATGTCTTCCTCCTTCGAACTTGGTGGTTAAGAATGTCTCTACAAACATCAATGCTTCTTCAATAGATACAAACCTAGAAGGTATACTAAGTACATTAGCATCGTTATGGCGCCTAGAGAGTTCCGCTAATTCGTTTTCCCAGCATAGGGCTGCTCTTATCCCTTGGTGTTTATTAGCTGTCATTTGAGCTCCATTTCCGCTTCCGCAAATGATTATACCAAAGTCGGCTTTTTTGTTTTCTATAGACTCAGCCAACGGATGTACCGAGTCGGGGTAATCCATACTATCTTCGGAATCAGTTCCGAAATCAAGTATTTTATAACCTTGAGATTCTAGTTTTTTCATAATCTCAAACTTATAAATAGTCCCTGCATGGTCGTTGGCTACGGCTATAGTTTTCATTTTTTTTTGTTTTAGCTTACCATTACTGGCATTACTATCATTGTTATAAATTCGCATTCGTGAGCTGCATCTACAGGAGTTAATATCCCTGCTTTGTTAGAGTCAGACATTGCTATTTGTATTTCTTTAGAATCTAAATTGTTTAACATTTCTGTCAAGAAAATAGAATTAAAACCTATTTGCATATCGTCACCAATATACTCACAAGCTATTCTTTCGCTAGCTCTATTGTTAAAATCTAAATCTTCGGCAAGTATTTTAAGCTCAGTACCAGCCATTTTAAGGGTGGTTTGATGAGTTGTTTTGTTCGAAAATATAGACACACGTCTTACTATGTTCAAGAAAGAAGATCGTTCTAAAGTCAATACATTCGGAACATTTTTAGGTATTACAGCCTCGTAATTAGGATATTTACCATCTATCAGTCTACAAGTCAAAACCACATTATCGAAAGTGAATTCGGCATTAGTTTTGTTGTATTTTACCGATACTGGTCTTTCTGAATTTTGCAAAACATTTTTCAACAAAGTTAATGGCTTTTTAGGAATCACAAACTCCGATTCTTCTTCCGATATTATATCTGTTCTGTTATATTTGACCAATTTATGAGCATCGGTAGCTACAACTATAAGCCCACTAGGAGATAGTTGAAAAAACACTCCGTTCATCATAGGTCTAAGGTCGTCATTAGCTATAGCAAACAAAGTTTTAGATATAGCTGTACTTATTATGTCAGAAGGTATCTCAGTTGCCTTTGAATCTTCTAATTCTATAGTTTTAGGAAACTCATCAGCATTATAATAAACCATATCATACTTACCTTGTTCCGAGCTTATTTCAACGATATTATCGTCTTTAAGACTGAAAGTAAGTGGTTGTTCTGGAAATGTTTTTAATATATCTAACAAAAGTCTGGCAGGTAATGCTCCTGTCCCATCTACTCCCGATTCTATTTCTATTACCGAGCTCATAGTTGTATGAGTATCCGATGCTGTTATTTTAAGTTCATTCTCAGATAATTCAAACAAGAAATTATCTAATATAGGTAATGTATTATTGCTATTTATAACACCTCCTAAAACCTGTAATTGTTTTAGTAATTGGGTGCTCGATACGATAAATTTCATATATTATTGTCTAAGTATTAGTCTTTACAAATATATTATAATATTTCACAGTTTCAAAATAAATATAATATATAATATTTACTTTATAAAACAAGCTTTTTTACAACTCCTTCCCATTTATAAAAACTTTTTCTATATTATTTTCTCCAAAAGAATAAGGCAAGTATGCATAGCCAGGTATAACCTTAGTTATTATCAAATTAGCCTTCTTACCTCTAGTAATACTACCATGACTTTCGGACAGATCCATAGCATATGCAGCGTTAATAGTAGCTGCATTTATAGCTTCTTCAGGAGTCATTTTCATCTTGATACAAGCAGTAGATACTACAAAATTCATGTTTCCCGAAGGAGTAGAACCCGGATTATAGTCAGTTGCAAGCGCTAATGGCAAGCCCGAATCTATCATTTTACGAGCTGGAGTATATGGTATACTCAAAAAATATGAGCATGAAGGTAAAGCAACAGGCATGGTTTTTGTGCCTTTCAATTTATCTATATCTTCTTCAGTCATCACCTCCAAATGATCTGCCGAAAGTGCATTATTACTTACACATATATCTATCCCTTTTATCGACGTAAATTGATTTACATGTATTTTGGCCTTAAGACCATGCTTAGCTGCTGCCGATATTACATACTGAGTATCTTCGGGAGAAAAATAACCTGTCTCGCAGAATACATCTATATAATCAGCCAAATTATCTTTTACAACAGCTGGCAATATATTATCTACCACATCTTTCAAATAAGCTTGTTTATCGTCTTTATATTCTGTAGGCAAAGCGTGAGCCGCCAAAAACGTAGCTTTTATAGGTAAATCGTAGTTTTCTTTTAGTCTTTTAATTACTCTAAGCATTTTCAATTCTGCTTCTTTATTCAGCCCATAGCCTGATTTTATTTCTATAGCTCCAGTACCAAGTTTCATTACACTTTTAAGCCTTTGTTCCGATTGTGAGTACAAATCATCTTCACTAGTTTCTTGAAGCTTTTTAGCCGAATTAAGTATACCCCCTCCCCTATTAGCAATTTCCTGGTAACTAAGCCCGTTTATTCGGTCTACAAATTCACCTTCTCTATTACCTGCATAGACTATATGTGTATGGCTATCGCACCAAGTAGGCATTACTATCCTACCCTCAGCATTTATAGTTTTTCCATATTTATCATCACTTATTTTATCCATAGAGCCATAATCGACTATAATATCGTCTTCTATTACAAGAAAAGCGTTTTTGATAGTAGGAAGTGTTTTCATCTCTTCTCCTTTCAAAATTTCAATATTATTATCTCTTACCTGTATTAGTTCTTTTATATTTATTATAATAGTCTTCATATATTATGTTTTATCTTAATTGTAATTATAGTCAACAAACTAGTATACAAAAGTAAAATTATATGTTATAATAATCATTTATTATCTGTTTTATTTTTTTTTGAAGACTTAATTAATTGTTTAGTAGTATTGTATATTTTTATTTTTAAAAAGCCTTTATTTATTAAAGTTTTTCATCTTTAAAGATAAAAAACTTTGTATATTTGCAGTCGGAAATTAATGCGAAAGTAGCTCAGTTGGTAGAGCGTCAGCCTTCCAAGCTGAATGTCGCCGGTTCGAACCCGGTCTTTCGCTCTAAAAAAGTCCTCAATATTTATTATTGAGGACTTTTTTGTTTATACATACTTTTATTATTCCAATAAAATATATTTTATTGGAATAATAAAAATACCAGCCTAAGTTTGCAAAGTAGCATATTTAAGAAATAATTTATAGTATTAAATTTAAGTGCTATCAGAAACACCTATTAAAGTATATCATAGCCACTCCAAAGAGCATGACTCTTTATTTATACAACATCAAAACATTATAAAAAAGGAGAAATAGCAGTATTTTACAAGGCATATAATAGTCACTTCCTATTCGATAAATGTAATAATAACGGTATTTTCGTTGTAACAAGACTCAAAGACAACCTATATTAAAGTAATAAATGTAATTTTTTATTTTATCTAAATTATAATAGATTTGTTTTGTATTTTTGCGGAAAATATATTTTATGGGTCTTTTAAAAAGGTTTAGTTATTATTCAGTAGGATTAATTTTTGGAGGCGCTATCTCTTTGTTTTTCTTAAAAAAGAAAAACATGCAGTTTGATTATTTTCCTAACGATAGAATTCTAAAAAGCATAAGGGTTAAAGATAGGTCTTATAGCGATGATGCTTTTGCTTATATGAGTTTGAATAAAATA
Organism: Flavobacteriaceae bacterium; assembly: GCA_013215105.1. Lineage (GTDB taxonomy): Bacteria > Bacteroidota > Bacteroidia > Flavobacteriales > Flavobacteriaceae > DT-33. Next base: position 4,478 of record JABSPL010000191.1, on the reverse strand, counting down.
GACACAGCTGACATCAGCAGTTTATTAATGGATGGAGATGCCGAATTCTTAAGAAACATGAGCTTACAGGACACATGTAAGTATTATAATATAAGTGGTCAAATAAAAGAACGAAACATAACAATACTTATAAAAAGATGTGATTCTTTCGCTAGAATAGAACACTTGGAGTTAGAAAATGAGAACAGATAAAATGGACGTAAGTATTCAAAAAAGTGTAGCTTTCTACACATTAGGATGTAAACTTAACTTTTCGGAAACCTCTACTATAGCTAGAGATTTTGAAAATATTGGTTTTGAGAGAGTAGAATTTGAACAAAAAGCAGATATTTATGTGATAAATACTTGTTCGGTAACTGACAATGCCGATAAACGATTCAAAACTATAGTTAAAAATGCTTTAAAGCAAAATGAAAAAGCTTTTCTTATAGCTATAGGCTGTTATGCTCAATTGAAACCTGAAGAATTAGCAAAAGTAGATGGGGTTGATCTGGTATTGGGAGCTACAGAAAAGTTCAAAGTAACAGATTATATTCATGATTTATCCAAAAACGAAATAGGAGACATACACTCTTGTGAAATAGAAGAGGCTGATTTCTATGTAGGTTCATATTCTATAGGAGATAGAACTAGAGCTTTCTTAAAAGTACAAGATGGTTGCGATTATAAGTGTACTTACTGCACTATACCTTTGGCCAGAGGGATATCAAGAAGCGATACTATGGCTAATGTATTGAAAAATGCAAGAGAAATATCGGATAAAGGAATAAAAGAGATAGTACTTACAGGTGTAAATATAGGTGATTATGGTAAAGGTGAATTTGGAAACAAAAAACACGAGCATACATTTCTAGAATTAGTTCAAGAATTAGACAAAGTACCTAACCTAAACAGGCTTAGAATTTCATCGATAGAGCCTAATTTGCTTAAAGACGAAACTATAGAATTCGTTAAAAATTCTAATATTTTTGTACCTCATTTTCATATACCTCTACAAAGTGGAAGTGATACTTTGTTAAAAAAAATGAAAAGAAGATACCCTGTAGCAACATACACCAACAGAGTTACTCGTATAAAAGAATTGATGCCTAATGCCTGTATAGGTGTAGATGTTATAGTTGGTTTCCCTGGAGAGACTGACGAACTTTTTTTAGAAACTTATAACTATCTTAGCGAAATGGATATCTCCTACCTTCATGTATTCACTTATTCTGAGAGAGAAAACACAGAAGCGGTTGATATGCCAGGAGTAGTTGACAAGAAGGTAAGATACAAAAGAAGCAAAATGCTAAGAGGACTTTCGGCTAAGAAAAGAAGATTCTTTTATGAAGGGCAACTAGGCAACAATTTAGAAGTATTGTTCGAAAGTGAAAATAAAGAAGGTTATATTCATGGGTTCACTCAAAACTATGTTAAAGTAAAAGCCCCGTGGAACCCAGAGCTAGTCAATACTTTACATAAAATAAAATTAACCGAGATAGATGAAGATGGAGTTGTGCGATTTGAATGGTTAGATAAATAATATTTTCATCCTTATTAAATGATAAATCAAGAAAACTTAAAAGAAATACAGAATAAGATAGATAAATTATACAAATATCTACATATAGAACAAAAGGAAATAGAGCTACAAAACGAAGAAGAGAGAACTTTAGCTCCTGATTTTTGGAAAGATGCATCTAAGGCCGAAATATTTATGAAAGCTTTTAGAAACAAAAAAAAATGGGTCGATCAATATAATGAATTAGTCGAGCTAAATGAAGAAATCATAATAACTTATGATTTTTTTAAAGAAGGAGAGGTAAGTAATGACGATGTAAAAGATGTTTTCGATAAGATAACTCCACTTATAGAAGCTATAGAGTTCAAAAACATGCTTTCGAACGAAGGTGATAATTTGAGTGCGGTTGTACAGATAACAGCAGGAGCTGGAGGAACAGAAAGTTGTGATTGGGCAGAAATGCTACTACGTATGTATATGATGTGGGGCGAAAAACAAGGCTTTAAGATAAAAGAACTGAACTATCAAGCTGGAGATGTTGCAGGTATCAAAACTGTTACTATCGAAATAGATGGAGAATATTCTTTCGGATATTTGAAAGGAGAAAATGGTGTACATCGTTTGGTAAGAATGTCTCCTTTTGACAGTAGTGGCAAAAGGCATACTTCTTTTGCCTCGGTATATGTTTACCCTATGGCCGACGACAGTATCGATATAGTTATAGATCCTTCAGAAATAAGTTGGGATACCTTTAGAAGCTCTGGAGCAGGAGGGCAAGGAGTTAATAAAATAGAAACAGCCGTCAGATTAAAACATAAATCTAGCGGGATAGTTGTTGAAAACTCTGAAACTCGTTCTCAATTGGAAAATAAAGCCAAGGCTATGAAATTGCTAAAGTCTAGACTATATGAAATAGAATTACAAAAAAAGATGGCAAAACGTAACGATATAGAGGCTAGTAAAAAGAAAATTGACTTTGGCTCTCAAATACGGAACTATGTAATGCACCCATATAAGATGGTAAAAGATGTAAGAACGGCTCATGAAACCACTAATGTAGAAGCTATAATGAACGGAGAAATAGATAGTTTCCTCAAGGCTTACCTTATGGACAACGGACAGAAAACAAATTAATATAATTTTGGTATTATCAATAAAAAAAGCTAAATTTGTGTACTAAATTTTTAAGACATGAAAAAATCAATAACATATTTACTATATATAATAACTATCTTTATATTAGTATCTTGCGTAGCTTCAAAACCTTGTGGCTTAGCTTAAAAAATTGAACTATAGCTGTCTAATTGGCTATAGTTTCATCAGTATAAGATATGTCTTCTATAGACATATCTACTTCTATTATATCGTTTAAAGCTTCTAACGAAACTACAACTCGTTGTTTACCTTTATAATCTATAATAGTAGCTTTCAAACCTATAAATGGTCCTGAATTTATTTCTATTTCTTTACCTTTGCCTAGCTTCAACTCAGAAATAGTATTTATTTTATCGGAGTTATCCATTAATATCCTAAGATTATTAATTTCATAATCTTTTATAACAGCAGGTTTTTGCAGATATTTCAAAACATTCTGAACACCTACAATATCATAAGTTTCATACAATAACTTCTCGTCCATAGACACAAACACATAAGAGTTTATAAGAGGAGATATTACTTTTTTCTTTCTATCGCTCCACTGTTTGACTGTAGTAATTAAAGGCAAAAAAGCCTCAACACCTGATTCTATAAGTCTCTTTTCTACTTTTTTCTCAGCTCGGGGAGCTGTTTTAAGGGCATACCAAATCTTTTCCATAAACATATAAAACAATCACTTTATAGCTTTGTAATAAAACTATAAAGTGATTTTATTAATAATATACTATTTTACTTTGATCAACTCTACTTCAAAAATAAGAGTAGCATTAGGAGGTATAGCACCACCCGCACCTGCAGCACCATAAGCCAAATTAGCTGGTATTACAAACTTAGCCTTCTCCCCTGTTTTCAATAAGGCGATACCTTCGTCCCAACCAGAGATAACCTGACCTATACCTAAAGTAAACTCTATAGGGTCATTTCTTTCGAAAGAAGAATCGAAAACAGTACCGTCTAGTAAACTACCTCTGTAGTGTACCGAAACTGTATTTCCTTTTTTGGCTTGCTTTCCACTTTCATTCTTAGTTTCTATATTATAATACAAACCTGATTTAGTAGACTCATAACCTTCTATATGCTTCGATAATTGCTTAGCTAACTCTTTCTTTTCGTTCTCTTCTCTCTTAGCTCTAGACCCTTCGAAAGTTCTAAAAGATTCTACAGCATTAAATTTTTCTGCAGATACTCCTACTCTAATTATTTCTATTTTATCTAAAGTATCGTCTTGAGCTATAGAATCAACCACCGATTGCCCCTCTACAACATTACCAAAAACAGTATGCTTACCGTCTAACCAATCAGTTTTTATATGAGTAATAAAAAATTGACTACCGTTAGTAGCAGGTCCTGAGTTTGCCATAGACAAAACACCAGGCTTATCATGCTTAAGACTCGGGTCAAATTCATCATCGAATTTGTAACCTGGGTCACCAGTTCCTGTACCAGAAGGACAGCCTCCCTGTATCATAAAATTCTCTATAACTCTATGGAATTTTAATCCATCGTAATAAGGAGTTCCTTGTTTCTTTATATCATTCTCTATATTTCCTTCTGCCAAACCAACAAAGTTACCTACAGTACCTGGGGTTTTTTCAAATTCTAAATTAATTAGTATCTCACCTTTAGAAGTGTGAAACTTAGCGTATAATCCGTTGTTCATTTTTTTATGTTTTAATAGTGCAAATTTAAACTTTTATTTAAAATAACTAAAAGTCTCTCCGTTTTTTATCTTCAATAAAGAATTATAGATTAGTTCTATAACATTTTCTACATCATCTTTATGTACCATTTCGACAGTAGTATGCATATATCTTAGTGG
>JABSPL010000190.1 GCA_013215105.1 Flavobacteriaceae bacterium | reverse complement strand
TTTTCTTTTATGAGTTCCCTTTTTATTTCCCTATCGGTCACATAGAACCTCTCAATGAAATTACATTAAATAAAACAACTGTATATAGAGGTTTAACAAGGCAAAAAATCTAAGCATAGCATCGCTATGGTTCTGTTTTTTAACGCAGATAAAGGAGAAAAGAAACTATTTATATATGACAGATGGAGATTCAACTGGTATTAACCATATATGAACATACATTAAAAGATAACAACCACCTATATAGTTATAAAATTGAAGTTTATCTATGAGCCTATTTAGAGGATATTATAGAAGTTTATCCAAAAGGTTGTTTCGCAAGCCGTCAAAACTATAATTATAACTAAAAGTAAAACTCATATTTTCGGTGTTTTTAGACTCTATAATCTTACCTAGTATACAAAATTTAAAGCAAACAACAACCTTGTGAAACTTGACAGTTATTCATGTATACGAAACCTCCCAGGGATAAGGTTATTAATTTTTATTCTATGTGACCGCACCAATCACCTAGATATTATGTGTAGTGTGTAGGACTTTGTTTTGTTTGGCAAACTCATCCATATCTAATATGTCTAATGATATTAGTGTTCCTCGGATCGGAAATTTGCCTAACGCTTCCTCCAGATTCCACCTCACGATGGACACCCATGTCTTCGGCTAATGATTGGAAATTACAATCTCCCATAGTGGATTTGCTCCACCTAGCTAATACCCATACACAGTACATAAAAAAAGAGCAATTATAATTTATAATTGCTCTTTTTTAACCAATACAATAAAACTACACAGATGTAATAATAACGATATTATTTTACCATGTTTTTATCCATATCAAGTATATCCATAGTTAAGTCGCTATATACCGATACATACCCTATATGGATATTTTCTTTATATAATTTCACTGTAGACACTATAAATACTATATCCTCGGTATAAGATTCCTGTTCTTCTGTTAAATCAAGGTCTTCCTCTAGAATAACAAAACTGTATTTAACTCCCGAAACAACAACATCGAAATTAAATTTTCTTTTAAAAATTAAATTCTCTATTTTATCAACATATTCCTCTATAATATCAAATTTAGATAACAATTTAATTGTAACATCTCTATTTTTAAAATTAAATGTAGTTTTCCCTTCAGATATTGTATGTTCTGATGTATTCAAATCAACATAACTTTTAGAATCGTTTTGCTCTATCTTAAAGAGATAATAATCTTTATCTGAAAATGTTTCTTCCCCATCCTCTCCTGTGCTAGTAAAAACACCACTCCAGACTTCATAACTCTCTGTAACCAATACGGTACCTAATCTATCATCTTCTCGCAACACTGGACTAGGTATAGATGCACAATTAGGAAGAGGTACCCAATTTTTATCAGTCATCACAACTGTTATTTCATAAATTCCTTCATCATATTCGTCTCCAAAAGTTTCTGTCAATCTACAATCTTCTTCTCTCTTTTTATTTATTCGTGCTTTCAAATCTCTTCGAGCTTCATCACCCTTCTGCTGGTTCATTTTCTGCTGCTCCTCATACTCATCAGATTTTAATGCCTCTTGGAGCTCTATCAAATCGGCTCTTGTTTTTTCATCAATAGATGAACCATCATCATCTTTCTTATCACAATTGAAGAACATGATAGAAATAAACACCAACATCATTAAATTAAATCGTTTCATAATTTTGTTTTTTTAACTGATTTCGAAAAGACATACGGTATTCAAAATCAATTAGTTAAGTCACAAATATATGAAATTAAACATTCATAAGCAAATGTAAACGAAAAATATATAGTTATTATATGTAAACAGATATTCAGTTTATCATATCTAAAGAACAGCTTAAATCAAAAAAAAAAGTCCCAGATATTATCTGAGACTTTTAAAGCGTAATTATTATCTAGAGTATACTATTACTCACTCCGTTTTGCAATCGCATCTTTATTCATCTTAACAGAAGCAATCATTTTTTGTTTTTTTGCCTGATTGCATGACACTAAAATAAATAATTAGATACTAAATAGTCTTATTGTTTTATTCATTTATATTTGAAATATAGATATTAAAAAATAGACTGACTGACTAGTTGTATTTCAAATACAACTAATCAGCAATTGTATAACTCTTTGTTGTATGTTTTTACAGAGATACATCAGTTAGTTCAATATTAAAAACTAACACAGAACCTACAGGTATTGTAGACTTTCTGACATAGCCATATCCTAAGTTAAAAGGTATTATCAATTTACCCTTACCCCCTTCTTTGAATAGCTGTATTCCTTCTTTCCAACCTGGTATTACTTTGTCTAAGGTAGTAGTAATGCCATCGGTAGTATTTCTAGAAAAAACATCTCCATTAAGAAAATACCCTTCATATCTTACTGTAACTTTAGAGGTTTCTGTAGGGAAATCTCCTTCACCTTGCTCTTCGATTATATAATATAAACCAGACTCTGTCTTAATAGGATCCAAATTATTTTCCTCTATATATTCTGCAATGTCTTCTTCATTTTTAGTTAGAAAATCGATACCTTCATTTATAGCTATTACCTCTATATCGAATACTAATACAGATCCTATAGGTATTCCTTGTGTATCTGAATATCCATAAGCAATATGAAAAGGGACTATAAGTTTTGCTTTAGATCCTTCTTTCATTAATTTAAGACCTTCTCTAAATCCATATATTAGGTTGTATAGAAATGTCGTATAATTATCAGATCCACTTTGATCAAAAACATTTCCATTTAGAAAAGTACCTTTATACTTCATCACTATTTCAGATCCATCTTCAGGAAAATCTCCAGTACCTTCTTCTTCTATAATATATCTAAGACCTGATTCTGTTTTTATAGGATCAAGATTGTTATCTTCTATATATTTATCTATATCTGTTTCGTTTTGAGTAAAATAATCTTTAGGCATCTCTTCATCTATACAAGAGATCATAGATACTGCCGTAAGTAATATTAAGAAATATTTCATTATGAGTTTTATTTGTTAATTGCCAAATATAATAAAATTATATTTTAAAAGCTTTAAGTATAATAAACAAATTAGAATAATATAAAATATAGTATATAATGTAATATATATGC
>JABSPL010000019.1 GCA_013215105.1 Flavobacteriaceae bacterium | reverse complement strand
TTAGCTTCAATATATGAAATAAATTTATCTAAAGAGATAAAACAATTGTTCTTATTATCTGTAGCTTTACTAAAATTATCACCAATAAAGAAAGACTTAATATTCTTAAAATTATTGATAGATTCGTATATTTTGAGATGTTCGTTTATACTATCATCTCCTAATTCCATCATATCACCTAGTATAACTATTTTGTTTTTAGCCTCAAATTGTTTAAAACTATCTAGGGCAGCCGTCACACTACTAGGGTTAGCATTATATGCGTCTAGTACTAGTTTGTTGGTTTTGGTTTGTAATATTTGAGATCTTTTATTGTTTGGTTTGTAGTCTTCCAAAGCCGTTTTTATATCACTATTGTTTACTCCAAAATGCTTTCCTATAGCTATTGCCGACATTATATTGGTAATATTATAATCACCAAACATATTAGTTTTTATAGTATTATTACCTAGAGAAAGTTCTATTTCAGGATTTAAACTCTTTACATTTACACCTAACGAATTATAATCAAAAAGTATAGTTTCTTGATTAGAAGTAATTTCTATTTGTTTAGTGTTTTCTTTGTTTACAAAAGCTATTCCTTTGCTTTGTTTTAAGTAGTCATACATTTCCGATTTGGCTTTTATAACACCTTCTAAGCTTCCGAAACCTTCTAGGTGTGCTTTTCCGAAATTGGTAATATAACCATAATTAGGTTTGGCTATAGAGCAGAGAAAACTTATTTCCTCAAAATTATTAGCTCCCATTTCTATAATTGCTATATCGGTTGTGGAGTTTACTCTCAGTAGAGTAAGTGGTACACCAATATGATTATTATAGTTTCCCAAAGTAGCTATAGTTTTATGTCTCTTACTCAAAACACAATTGATTAATTCTTTACTAGTAGTTTTTCCGTTACTGCCAGTTATGGCTATCACAGGTATGTCAAACAAGCCTATATGATAACTAGACAAGTCTTGTAAAGCTTTTAAAACATCATAGACAAATATAAAACTAGGATGTTTTTCTAAGTTTATATTATCGACTACTACATATTTGGCTCCTTTTTCTAGGGCTTCTTTGGCAAAGTTATTACCATCATAATTTTCTCCTTTTAGAGCAAAATAAATAGAATCTTTAGTTATAGTACGAGTATCGGTAGTAAAGCCCGGACAGGTTAAAAATAGTTTGTGTATCGAAGGTATATTCATAGTGTTGTATAAAATAAAAGCCCAAAATTAATTGGGCTTTAAGGGGGGCGGGATTTAAAATATTTTTATTCTGGCATATATTTAGGTGTCTTACCGTTTATAGTATGAGCTCCTAGTTTGTCAGTAGCACAACGGAAACCTATATAATTTGTTGCCATAAACTCTGGTAAATATCTTCTTTGTGAAGGGTCCATCCAGTATTCTCTGTCTCTCCAAGATCCTCCTTTATATACTCTTGTATGATCACTAACTAAAGTGTTTCTTACTTTTTTGTCATATTTAGAATCTTCTCCGGTATTGTTTTTAGTTTCACTATTGTCAGGAGAATTATACATTCTCTGGTTTTTACTAAGCCTAGTAGCATCATAAAATCTGGTAGATTTTTTGTCTCCATCTGTTATATTAACATTGTCAGACATCGAATAGTTAGTACGCATAAACGCATCTTCAGGAGTTATCTGTACTTTTTTGATACTTCCTGGTAATTGCTTAACTACTATTCTACCGTTTTGTAATGTATCGTATTCTATATTGTCAAAAGTAACAGTAACTAACTTTCCGTCTTCACTGATAGCTTTTTTGAAAAATATATTACCTCTATAGTAGTTAAAATCACTAGCGTCAGTATTTATATCTTGTCTATAAACATCGGCTACCCATTCGGCAACGTTACCAGCCATGTCATATAAACCATAAATATTAGGCTTGTACGATTTTATTTTGTTGGTAATTGCAGCGTTATCACTACTCCAACCAGATATACCACTATAATCTCCTTTTCTTTGCTTAAAGTTAGCTAATTGGTCACCTTTATATCTATTGTTAGTATCTCTGGTATATTTACCTAACCAAGGATATTTTTTTCTACTTTTTATATTAGAATATTCTCTAGTCTCTGATATAGATTTAGCTGCATATTCCCATTCAGACTCTGTAGGAAGTCTAAACTTAGGTCTTATTATACCATCAGAAGAGTTTACATGACGACCTCCAAATTCAGTATTATCTATAGCAGGGTTGTTAGTTCTTATTCCTCTACCATATATAGTAGAATCACCACTGAATAATAAATCAGGATTAGCCAAATATGTATCTGTATTAAAGTTGTTTTCTCCTTCTACTTTTATAGAATCTAAATCAAACAAATTCTTTAATATACCTCTTTCATTAAGAATCCTTTCGTTTACTCTATTTGTTCTCCACTTACAGTAGTCATTAGCTTGTAACCAACTCACTCCCACAACAGGGTAATTCGCATAAGCAGGATGTCTTAAATAGTTTTCTGTAAGTAATTCGTTGTTAGAAAGGGTGTTTAACCATGATAAAGTGTCAGGTAATGCCGAACTGTATATATGCTTGTATTTAGGGTTACTAGGAGGGAAAACTTTCTCTAACCATTGTAAGTAAAAAACGTATTCGTTATTACTAACCTCTGCTTCATCCATAAAAAAAGTACGTATTTGAACTCTCTTAGGTGTACTATTCCAGTCACCCATTACATCATCTTGTACATGTCCCATAGTAAAAGTACCTCCTTCTACAACAACCATACCCATAGGAGTTTCTTGACCTATATAGTCTTGGTTACTTAGAAAGTTACCCTGCGTAGGATCGTTGAATCTCCATCCTGTAAGTGAAGAAACTTTATTTGATCCTTCAAAATTACTACAACTTGTTAAAAATAATGTTAATACTATTAACATTATTAGCGATCTTAATTGTGTTTTATTACTCAGTCTAATCATTTTTTATAACTTTTAAAAGTATATCTATAATATGTAATTTTAACTATATCTAAAAAAACAGATAATCTACAAACTATTAACGTAAGAATATCTGTTTTATTATGTTTTTATTTTTTAGGAATGTTTTTAAGCAATTCTAACAAATATCCCCAGTACTTTTGAACTGACTCTATAGAAACTCTTTCCTTAGGAGAATGTGCCCCTCGTATAGTAGGTCCAAAAGATATCATCTCCATTTCAGGATAGTGAGTTCCTAGTATTCCACACTCTAAACCAGCATGACATGCACTTATCTCTGGCTTGTCTCCAAACATATCTTCGTATAACTTACCTGCTACTTTCAATATAGATGAGTCCTTGTTAGGTTGCCATCCTGGGTAACCATTGTCTAGTTTTACTTTAAAACCATTTACTTTTAAGTTTATTTCTATAGTATTACTTATATCTTTCTTAGAAAATTCCGAAGAAGATCTTGTTAAATTTTCTATTATAGCTTTACCGTCTTTTACTATCCATTTCGATAAGTTATTAGAAGTCTCTACCAGCCCTTCTATAGATGTACTCATCTTATAAACTCCGTTGAAGTTACCATGAACAGCTCTTGTTATATTCATAAAATCTTTTTGATCTAGAACAGTTTTGTCTGTATCAATAGAGTTTAATTCTATATTCATATTTGGCTCTACTACCGAAAATTCATCCAATAAAGACTCTTTTATAGCATTAAATTTCTCCTCAAAAGATGCTTCCTTCTTGTCAGAAACAAAAACGGTAGCTTTTGCCTCTCTAGGTATAGCATTTCTAAGTCCTCCTCCGTTTACTGAGTTTAACTGAACCAACTTTTGCTTAGCCAACATATATAAGATTCTTCCTAGTATTTTGTTTGCATTACCGTATCCTTTGTGTATTTCTACTCCAGAATGTCCTCCTCTCAGACCGTTTATTTTTATTTCTAAAGACTTAGATTTTTTCTTAGCTTTTTTGCTTTTATATTTATATTTAGAAGAAATATCTATACCACCAGCACAACCTATAGTTATCTCGTCGTCCTCTTCCGTGTCTAAGTTAAGCAAAATATCTCCTGTCATAAACTCAGGTAATACTCCCAAAGCTCCTGTCATTCCTGTCTCTTCGTCTATAGTAAACAAAGCCTCTATTGCTGGGTGTTCTATAGTTTTAGACTCTAGTATTGTCATTATAGATGCTACTCCTATACCATTATCGGCTCCTAAAGTAGTTCCTTTGGCAAATATCCAATTGTCTTCTATAAACATTTCTATACCCTGAGTAGCGAAGTCAAAATCAGTGTCTTCGTTTTTCTGGTGTACCATGTCCAAATGAGACTGAAGGACAACCTTTTTACGGTCTTCCATACCTTTGGTTGCCGGCTTAGTTATCAATACGTTCATAACGTGATCAACTTTTGCTTCTAAACCATTCTTTTTTGCAAATTCCAATACAAATTCAACTACTTCTTCTTCTTTTTTAGAAGCTCTTGGTACTGAATTTAAATCTAAAAAATTCCCCCATAATTCTTTGGGAGCAGTCTCTTTTATTTTACTATGCATGCTATATTATTATACTGTTTATATCTTTTTTTATTATCTATTCATCGACATTAAGAACGCTTCATTGCTCTTAGTACCCCTTATTTGGTCTTTTATGAACTCCATAGCCTCTACAGGGTTCATGTCTGCCAAATATTTTCTCATTACCCACATAAGTTGAGCCGTTTTAGGGTCTAACAACAAATCGTCTCGCCTTGTACTCGACTTTATTAGGTCGATAGCTGGGTATATTCTTCGGTTAGCTATGTTTCGGTCTAACTGAAGCTCCATATTACCAGTACCTTTAAATTCTTCAAATATCACCTCGTCCATCTTAGATCCAGTGTCTATAAGTGCCGTAGCTATTATAGATAGTGAACCTCCGTTTTCTATATTTCGGGCAGCTCCAAAGAACCTCTTTGGTTTGTGTAATGCATTAGCATCTATACCCCCAGTCAATATTTTACCCGATGCAGGTGCTACTGTGTTATATGCTCTTGCCAAACGTGTTATAGAGTCTAACAAAATAACTACATCATGACCACATTCTACCAATCTTTTTGCTTTCTCCAAAACTATATTCGCAACTTTTACATGCTTTTCGGCTGGTTCGTCAAACGTCGATGCCACAACCTCTCCCTTTACGTGTATCCTCATATCGGTTACTTCCTCAGGTCTTTCGTCTATTAATAAGACCATTAAGTATATCTCCGGATGATTCTCGGCTATAGAGTTGGCAATATCTTTTAACAACATCGTTTTACCAGTCTTTGGCTGTGCAACTATCATGCCTCTTTGCCCTTTACCTATTGGGCTAAACAAATCAATTATTCTTGTAGATAAATTATTATCCTTTGTTACTAAGTTTATTTTTTCGTCAGGAAACAATGGTTTCAAATGCTCAAAAGATATCCTATCTCTTACTATATTAGGATTCAAACCATTAATCTTAGAAACTCTTATAAGTGGAAAGTATTTTTCTCCTTCTTTGGGAGGACGAACTATTCCTTTTACTGTATCTCCAGTTTTTAGACCGAAAAGTTTTATTTGAGACACAGATAAATAAATGTCATCGGGTGATGATAAATAATTATAATCCGATGATCTCAAAAAACCATATCCGTCCGACATCATTTCCAAAACTCCTTCACTCTCTATTATACCGTCAAACTCCGAATCTTTATTCTTGTATTTGTTCTTATAGCTAGTGCTTTGTTTGCTAGGTTTATTAATGCTTTGTTGATCTTTAGCAAACGGCTTCCTTTTTGGACTAGGATTATTCTGGTTTGCTTTATAGTTAGGATTGTTCCTATTAGCTTTTTCGTTAAGCCTTTCCCTTTCGATAGACGATATTTCTTTAGTGTCAGCTTTAGAATCTTCTTCTTCTTTTACTTCAACTCTTGGTGTTTTAGTTTTAGAAGCTTCTTTCTTGGGTTCTTCAGGCTTATCTGCTTTAGCATCTACTACAACTTCTTTGTTTTCTTCTTTTTTAGAAGAATTATTTTCTACTTCTTTCGATAGTAGATCTAATAATTCAGACTTCTTAAGTTGACTTGTTTTTTTTAAACCCATCTGCTTTGCTATAATTTGTAAAGCAGCTATGGTTTTACCTTCTAATTCTGTTTTTAGAACCATTGCTAATGAAAATTTTTGATATTGTTTTAGTTGTAGTATTTGTCTTAAAAGTATTAAGTTGAAATTATTACGATTTTAAGAATCTGTTTGGAATACTATTTATACGACAAATATATAAATATTTTCGAGAAATTACTATAGTATATACTAAATTTAATATTACATTTGCCCTAAATAAAACAAAAAATGATTCAAAGGATACAAAGCCTATACTTACTATTAACAGCTATTCTGTCAGGATTGCTTGTTATTTATGTCGATTTGTGGCAACAATCCGATGGAACTATACTTAATGTGCTTAACTCGTTTGAGTATAATCCTAGTATTAGTGTTTCATTTTTTTCTAGCTCTCTATTAGCTATAGTTGCTATTTTTCTTTTTAACAAAAGGAAATTACAATTCGTTATAGGGAGAATAATAATTTTGATAAACTTTTATTTGTTAGGTTTATTTATATACCTGTTACTAACTTTACCTGGAGAAATGCAAATTTCGCAGAAAGGTATTGGTTTTTTTATCCCTTTGGTAGTGGTTGTTCTCACTTCCTTAGCCAACAAAGCGATTAGGAGAGATGAAAAACTTGTAAAATCAGTAGACAGAATTAGATAAGCCCTATTTTTAATATATTTAGTGCGACGAAAAACCGAGTATTTTACTCGGTTTTTTTTTTATTTGAATATGTAATTATTTTTTATATATTTGTTCGAAACAAAAACTTAAATAAAACCAATTATGGAAAACAACAAAGTGAATGCATCTAAATTAATATTGAATAATGGAGTTGTGTTAGGAATTGTAGGTGTAATAATACAATTAATTTTTTACAGCTTAAATCAATCTACTAATCAGTCTTGGTACATGAGTGCTATCCCTATGTTAGCAATAGTTGTAGCTATAGTTCTTACGTTTAAAGCTTTTAAAGTAGAAAACGAATCTTTTATGACTATAGGAGAGGGGCTTAAATTAGGTATAGGGGTGGTTATGATATCGACAGTTATAGGTGTTTTATATACTTATATTTTTATAAATTTCATAGAACCTGATTTTTTGGCTAATATGGTTGAGCTGCAAAGAGAAACTTTGATGAGTCAAAACTTTAGTGATGAGCAAATAGAAATGTCAATTAAAGCATATGAAATGATGTCTTCTACTTGGATATTAATTGCAACGAATCTTATTGGAGGTCTTTTTATAGGTTTCATATTCTCTCTTATCATAAGTGTAATAATGAAAAAAAACAGAGTATTAGAATTATAATATAAAAAATGGATATATCGGTTGTAATACCTTTATTAAACGAGAGTGAATCGTTAAAAGAACTTAACCATTGGATTAGCAAAACACTGCAATCCAATGGTTTTTCGTATGAAATAATATACATAGACGATGGTTCTACCGACGACTCTTGGAAGGTAATAAAAAAATTAAAGAAACAAGACAAAAACGTAAAAGCTATAAAGTTTGAAGCTAACTTTGGTAAGTCACAAGCATTAAATGCAGGTTTCAAAAAAGCAAAAGGAAAAGTCGTAATGACCATGGATGCCGACTTACAAGACAACCCTGAGGAAATACCTGAGTTCTATAAAATGATAATAGAGCAAGGCTATGACTTAGTGTCGGGTTGGAAAAAAGTAAGACACGATTCGGTTATACAAAAAAACTTGCCTTCGAAACTATTCAATTGGATGGCTCGTAAAACTTCAGGAATAGATCTTAACGATTTTAATTGTGGCATAAAAGCATACAAGAAAAAAGTAATAAAAAATATAGATGTACATGGTGAAATGCACCGTTATATCCCTCTACTAGCAAAAAGTAAAGGTTTTGGCAAAATAGGAGAAAAAGTAGTACAGCACCAAGCCAGAAAATACGGAGAAACTAAGTTTGGCATGGAACGTTTCTTACATGGTTTCTTGGACCTTATAACTATATGGTTCATTTCCAAATTTGGCAGAAGACCCATGTATTTGTTCGGTTTTTTAGGGTCTCTGATGTTTATAGTAGGTTTTTTATCTGCATTTTTGATAGGTTTGTTCAAGCTTTTGCACTTGTATGTTTACAAAACTCCAGCGATGCTTATAACAGACAATCCGTTGTTTTATACTTCTCTTGTGTCTATGGTTATAGGTTCGCAATTGTTCCTTGCAGGTTTTTTGGGGGAGATGATATTAAGAACCGACGACAACAAAAACAGGTATATAATTTCTAAGGAAATAGACTAAATAGTTATGATAGAAAAAGTCATTTTAGTAAATGAAAAGGATGAGCAAATAGGCTTGATGGAAAAAATGGAAGCTCACGAAAAAGGTCTTTTACACAGGGCTTTTTCAGTCTTTGTTTTTAACAAAAAAGGCGAACTAATGCTACAGCAAAGAGCTAAAGACAAATATCACTCGCCACTAGAGTGGACCAATACTTGTTGTAGCCACCAAAGAGATGGTGAAACTAGCCTAGAAGCTGGTAAAAGAAGACTTATGGAAGAAATGGGCTTCACTTGTGAACTGAGAGAACTGTTTAGTTTTATATATAAATCACCTTTTTCTAATGGGCTTACCGAACATGAATATGATCATGTGTTAATAGGTGAATACGATGAGAATCCTAATTTAAACTCTGAAGAGGTAGAGAATTATAAATGGAAAACAATAGAATGGATTAAAAATGACATGAAAGTTAATAGGGGAGACTATACCTCTTGGTTTCTTATTATTTTCGATAAATATTATAGTAGTATAGGTTAGTTGTTTTTTAACCATATTGATTAATACTCGCTCTATTGTTTTTGACAACAGAGCGAGTATCTAAAGTATTTAGAGTCTACTCTTCTAGTTTTATATTGTACCAATCTATTCCTCTAGAATAATACATAACTATTGTTAGTATTATGAATATACCGATACTACCTATAAGTAGAGCATAATCTTCTAATTGTATGATAGTGAATATAAAAGAATACATTATAAACAATATCCCTAAAACCATAATCGCTAGCTTTTTAGATTTCAAAACACCCCAAGAATAAAATGTTATAAGGCTTAGTGTTAATATAGAAGCTAACCAATATGCTATATTGAATATCATATGTTCGCTAAAAGAAAGAAGTAAAGTATAAAAAACTACTAGAGCTATTCCTACTAATAAGTATTGTATGGGGTGTATAAATATTTTGTTTAATATTTCAACAAAAAAGAATACTAAAAAAGTCAAGCCTAAAAATAGTATAGCATACTTTGCAACTCTGTCTGATTTTTTGTAGTTGTCAACAGGAAGTAATAAATCGGTACCAAATGAGCTATTGTTAACTTTATAGTTAGACCCTATCCATATTTGCGGATAATTTCGGTTAAGATGCAGTATATTCCAATTAGCATCAAAGCCCAATTCACTTATTTTTCTGCTGTCAGGAAGGTATTCCCCGTTAAAACTAGGTGTAGTCCAACCCGATTGTAAGTTAACATCAGTAGTTTTTCCAAATGGCATAAAATAAATATGTTGGCTACCTTTGAGTATTATTTCGGACTCGAATGAGTTTATATTATCTAGTGATTTACTAATATCTATAGGTGCATTTATTCCTGTGCTTACTATGTCAAGATTAGAAAGTCCTGAGTTAAAATCTATTTTTGTATCATTCCAATTTATAGATATCTGATTTTCTATACCTTTTAAGTCTGATATTCCAAAGTTAATAGTAGCCTTGTCAAAATGAATATTCTCTCTATCTATATCGAGTTTGTCTATGTCTATATTTCCGAATTCTCCTGATATTTTAAGGTCAGATTCATATACTACGACTTCATATATTCCTCTATACCTTTTTTCAGGATTGATACTTCCTGATATATTCAATTTTTTAGGTAAAACGTGTATAAAATCTTTTACTTTAACATAAGTAGTAATAGCATTTTTTTTACTGGTTTTTTTTATGTATTTATCGTAGGGAATGCTCAAAAAAGGACCAGCTATAGTCTGACCAGTAGCCCATTTTTCACTAATCTCTTCAATAGCTCCTTTTTGCACATTTTCCCTTTCGTCTATTAGGCCTTTCACCATCGAAGTAGGTATAAGAAGGACTAGTATTAACAAGAGTATCATTCCTATTTTAAAAAAAATATTAGTTTTTAGTTTGTTCATTGTTTTATTTTAGAAGTTATTACTTTATAGTAGGTGATGTAGATACTAGTCTTTATATGTTAATTAACTAAAGTATAGTGTTGTTTGTATCTTATATCAAATAACGTTATTATAATTATAATGAACAAGTATATGTTGAATTAAAATGGTTTTTATTAATATTATTCTAATAACTATTAGAATAATAAAGAAACTATAGGCTTTTTTTATAAAAAAAAACACCTTCTACATCAAGTGCAAAAGGTGTTTTTTACTGTATAAAGAAATATTCTTACATTTCTTCTAGCTTAGATATATAGTCAGCTTTGGCTGCTACTCCTACTTTTTTGTCTACTTTTTCTCCTCCTTTGAAGAACAAAACAGTAGGTATATTTCTTATTCCGTATTTGGCAGATGTTTCAGGGTTACTGTCAACGTCTACTTTTACTATAACAAATTTATCTGCTACTTCTTCAGATATTTGCTCTACAACTGGCCCTAACATTTTACAAGGTCCACACCATTCTGCCCAAAAATCAACCAATACAGGCTTATCTGCTTTAAGTACGATTTCGTCAAAATTAGCGTCTGTTACATTTATTACTTTTCCCATTTTTAATATTTTTAATTATTTATTGTACAAATATAATAAATCACTCTTATAATATAAGCATATACTAATCAATTTTTATTATAGTATTATTTGCCAAGTATATTGATAAGATAGAATGATTTGTTTTTCAGTGAATTTAGTTTTTTGAATAACCTTTTATTACCATTACAAACTCACCTTTAGGAGCTTTTTTTTCAAAATGAGCAATAAGCTCATCTGCTGTACCTCTTATAGTTTCTTCATAAAGTTTAGATATTTCTCTCGAAGCAGATACTTGTCTGTCAGCTCCCATATACTCTTTTATATTGAGTAATGTTTTCAATACTCTATGTGGAGACTCATATATTATCATGGTTCTTGTCTCTTGTGCTAATGCTTTAAAGCGTGTTTGTCTTCCTTTTTTGACAGGGAGAAAACCTTCAAAAACAAACCTGTCATTAGGTAGTCCTGAGTTTACCAAAGCAGGTACAAAAGCCGTTGGCCCAGGTAAACATTCTATTTCTATTCCTTCTTGTAAACAGGCTCTACTAAGCAAAAAACCAGGGTCAGAAATAGCTGGAGTTCCTGCATCAGATATTAAAGCTATAGACTCTCCTTGTTTTATTCTAGAAACTACCATATCGACAGTTTTATGCTCGTTGTGCATATGGTGCGAAGCCATAGGCGTGTTTATTTCGAAATGTTTCAATAACTTTCCCGAAGTACGAGTGTCTTCGGCTAATATCAAATCTACTTCTTTTAAAACTCTTATAGCCCTAAAGGTCATATCTTCTAAGTTACCTATCGGCGTGGGTACTATATATAATTTTGAATCTAACATTATTCTTATTTATTCTACAAAAAACTATCTCTTTTACTCAATACTGAGTTGTAATACTCTATTTTCCCAGTAACTTCTTCGCCTATCCAACTAGGTTTTTCATACTTAGAATCAGTTTTTTCTAATTCTATTTCGGCTACTATAAGACCTTCCAATCTTCCTGAAAACACATCTACTTCATAAGTGTTTTCTCCTTGTTTTATATAATATCTATGTTTTTTTATCACATGTTCTTCGCATAGGAGTAATAGTTCATTGGCTTCGTTTAGCTCTATTTCTTTTTCCCATTCGTAACGCACCAAACCATCTTGACTGCTTTTACCTTTTATGGTAATAAAAGCTTTATCGTCGAGTAATCTCACTCTTACGGTTCTGTTTTTGTCTGAGTTAAGAAATCCTTGAATGATTAACTTTTTACTAAATGCTTCCTTTTTAAAATCATCATTCAATACCAAAAACTTTCTTTCTATCTCTAATGCCATTAGTCTATAGGGGTTCCATCTTGGTCATACTCTGAAAACAAATAGTCATTATAAGGAAACCTTACCTGATGTATATTTCTTACATTTTTGTAAACAATAGATTTAAATTCTTCTATATTTTTGTTCTCTATAGCCGAAATAAACACATTGCTTTCGTATTTTTCTCTCAGGTGTTTTTCTAACTCTTCTAAAGTAAAATGCTTTAAAGTTTTTTCAGTTATTAGATCATCGGACTCTATAGTTTCGTTAGTATAAACGTCTATTTTGTTATAAATCATAATAGTAGGTTTGTCTTGGGCTTTTATATCTTCCAAAATACCATTAACCGAATCTATATGATCTTGAAAATTAGGATGAGAAATATCTACTACGTGCAACAGTAAATCGGCTTCTCTAACTTCATCAAGGGTCGATTTGAACGATTCTATAAGCTGAGTAGGTAGTTTTCTTATGAAACCAACAGTATCAGTTAATAAAAACGGAATATTCTTAACCACAACCTTTCGTACAGTAGTATCCAAAGTAGCAAATAATTTATCTTCAGCAAAAACATCACTCTTACTAATAAGGTTCATAAGGGTCGATTTACCTACGTTAGTATAACCAACAATAGCTACTCTGACCATACCACCTCTGTTTTTACGTTGCATTCCCATTTGCTTATCTATAGCTTTTAGTTTATGGCTAAGCAGACTTATTTTATCTTTTATTATCCTTCTATCGGTTTCTATTTCCGTCTCTCCAGGACCTCTCATTCCTATACCTCCTTTTTGCTTATCGAGGTGAGTCCATAGCCTTGTAAGTCTTGGTAACATATATCGACATTGTGCTAGTTCTACCTGTGTTTTGGCATAACTGGTCTGTGCTCTTTGTACAAATATATCGAGTATAAGACTGGTTCGGTCTAGTACTTTACAGTCAAGTATAGTTTCTATATTTCTAAGCTGTGCACCACTTAGCTCATCATCGAAAATAGCAGTACCTATATTATTGTTGTCTATATAGTCTTTTACCTCTTCTAGTTTACCTTTTCCTAAAAAAGTCTTAGCATGAGGCATCTCCATTCTTTGAACAAATCGTTTGGTAACCACCCCACCAGCAGTGAAAGTAAGAAACTCTAATTCGTCTAAAAATTCTTTCGATTTAGTCTCATTTTGTTTTTGAGTAATAATACCTATTAGTATTACTTTTTCGGAAGTTGCTTTTTTTTGTTCAATCATAGTTGCAAATTTAAGTAAAATAGACTCTAAGTCAAGTATAGTAGCTAATTAAATTTTATAAAACTGAAATTTTATAATAAAACTTAATTAACAGTGTTGTCAAATTCTTAATAGTACCTTCTTGTTCTCTCAAAAGTTCATTCATAAAATCTAAGAATAATCCTTTATTAACCTCTTTTCCGAAAAGCTTCTTAAAGCCCAAATCAGTAAAAGAATTGATATATTTGTCGCTCAGACAAGTGTTCATTGCTTAGTATTTATATAATGTAAAGATATACTTTTTGTTTTGATAGTTATATTGAATTTTTATAGAGAAAATGACATTAGCCTAAGAAGTGTAAAACCCTATGTAATAACTGTGATGACCTGTAAAACTATTTGAATAAGTATTTTGTTGTTTTTAATAAAATCTTTATAAAAAATGTACTTTTGACCCTAATTATATAATAATACATATATAGTAGGTTAAAACTTTATTTTGGTATATGTAAAAACAAACAAAAACAAATATAATCAGACAAACACAAACACATAAAGTGCTAAAAATAGATTATCCAATACGTTTACAAGAATATGGCGTAGGTATTTTCTCTGAAGCTCTAACTAAGTCAGCATTAAAGAAAGCACTAAAGAAGAAATATATTAGAGTTAATAATATTATTGCTACTTCGGCTACTTTTATAAAGGAAGGAGACTGTATAAGTATATCTGTCCCAGAAGAAATAAATTCTAACAAAAAACTGATATTTACTATTAAAATTTTGTTCGAAGATGATTATTTGGCAGTTATTCATAAACCTGCGGGTATTTTGGTCAGCGGAAATAGTTTTAAGACTATAGCGAATGCTTTAGCTCAAAACATTAAGCAAAGTAATCTTCTTGACTACACAAAACCTCAGCCTGTTCATAGGTTAGATTATCCGACCACAGGTGTTTTGTTGGTAGGGAAAACAAGTAGTAGTATTCGTGCTTTGAATAAAATGTTTGAAGATAAGAAAATAGAAAAAACATATTATGCTATTACTATTGGAGAAATGAATGACAATGGAGTTATTACTTCGGAAATTGATGGGAAAGTGTCTGAGTCGCATTATAAATTAATTGATTCGGTTAATTCCAAAAGGTTTTGTAGACTTAATTTGGTTGAATTAAAGCCTAAAACAGGTAGAAGGCATCAATTACGTAAGCATTTGGCAAGTATTGGGAATCCTATATTAGGAGATAAAGAATATGGAATTGAAAACTTGGTATTAAAGGGCAAAGGTCTGTATTTACATGCTTATTCTTTGAGTTTTATACATCCGTTTACTAGAGAGAAAGTTTGTTTTAAAGATGAGATACCTAGGAGGTTTAATAAGATATTTATTGAGTAAATAGAGGAGTGTATGTTTTAGTTAAAATTAATTTTATTTGATTTTAGAGGTTTTATTATTATGTAAATTCTGTTATTTGTTTATATTTGGGTTTGGAAATATAAATAAGAAAAAAAAATACAGATAACAACTGAATGTAAAGACCAATAGAAATAATGAGAGATAAATCATTTATCTATTAAGAAAATACATAAAAGTAATATCTAAATAGATAGTATTTAATAAAAAATAATTTCAGGTTTTGAATAATATTTAATAAGCTGAATAATAAAAAATAAAAGATGAGAAACATACTTATAATAGGTGTAGGAAGGTCTTCTTCTTCACTAGTGAGATATTTGATAGAAAAAGCACCTAAAGAAAACTTGAATATAACACTTGCCGATTTGAGCTTAGAAAATGCTCGAAAATCGACTTTAGGATCTCAATATGCAGAGGCTATAGAGTTAGATATAAACGAAAAAGGACAAAGGCAAAACGCTATACAAAAAGCAGATATAGTAATATCTATGTTGCCTGCATTTATGCATATAGAAGTAGCAAAAGACTGTGTAGAATATGGTAAACACATGGTGACTGCTTCGTATATTTCAGCAGAAATGCAAGAATTAGATTCTAAAGTCACAGAAAAAGGTTTGGTTTTTATGAACGAAATAGGACTTGACCCAGGTATAGACCATATGAGTGCCATGAAAGTAATAGACGGCATAAAGGATCAAGGGGGGGAAGTTATTTTGTTCGAATCTTTTACAGGAGGTCTTATGGCTCCCGAATGTGATGATAATCTTTGGAAATACAAATTTACTTGGAATCCTAGAAATGTTGTTTTGGCAGGTCAAGGTGGTGTAGCTAAGTTTTTACAAGAAGGAAGGTATAAATACATTCCTTATCAGAAATTATTTAGAAGAACTGAGATACTTGATTTGGACAAATACGGTAAATTTGAAGCTTATGCAAACAGAGATTCTCTGAAATATAAAAGCATATATGGGCTTGATGATGTTTTGACTTTATACAGAGGAACCATAAGACATATCGGTTATTCTAGGGCGTGGAATTGTTTTATTCAGCTAGGTATGACTGACGATTCTTACTCTATGGAAGGATCTGAGAAAATGACTTACAGGGAATTTACAAACTCATTTTTATCTTACAATCCAGGTGATAGTGTCGAGTTAAAATTAAGATCGTATCTTAAAATAGATCAAGATGATACTTTGTGGGGGAAATTATTAGAATTGGATATTTTTAGTTCAGAAAAAATCATAGGTATCAAGAATGCTAGTCCTGCTGAGGCTCTTCAGGAAATATTGACACAAAAATGGTCCTTAAAAGAAACAGACAAAGATATGATAGTGATGCATCATATATTTGGATATGAGTTGGATGGAGAGAGAAAACAATTAGAATCGAGTCTTAGAGTAATAGGTGATGACCAAAAATACACCTCTATGGCAAAAACTGTAGGTTTGCCTGTGGCTATAGCAGCTCTTAAGATATTGAATAAAGAAATAACAAAGCCAGGAGTTCAATTACCTATAACTAAAGAAGTTTATACTCCTATATTGAAAGAATTAGAACAATATGGGGTTGTGTTTACTGAAAAAGAAACTAAATATCAAGGATATAACGATGGTCGTATGATATAGATAAATTATACTTTTAGTACAAAAAATCCTCTTAAATTTAAAATTTAAGAGGATTTTCTCGTATCGAACAATGTTTAATGGCTTGGTTATTAGGATTTAATGTAAATGTTTATTATCTTTGGTTTAAATGATTTATTATGAAAAAGAAAACATTTTTAACTTTAGCTGTTATCTTACTTTATATTGCAACCATAAACTCTCAATGTGTAGTTATAAACGCTTCTCAATCATTTGGTGGTGCCGGTAAACCTACCATTGCCGAATTAACACTAAAAGCGACATTAGGAACGCCTGTTTGGTATGTATCTGAAACTTCAATCAATGCACTATCTTCCACAACCTTACTAGTTGATAATGTCATATACTACGCTGGTTCTTCAGGAAGTTGTTCAGATCCCAGAATAGCTGTTACTGTAGATATTCCTCTCCCTCCTAAAGTTGATGCGATACAAGGGTTTTGTATAACAGATCCGGATATAATCGTAGGTGAACTATCATCTATAGGTAATGATGTTAAGTGGTATTCAGATGATACTCCTACTGCTCTGTTATTAGTAGAGACTGATGTATTGGAAGACTATGGTGTATATTATGCTTCTCAGGTAGATATAGTTACAGATTGGGAAAGCGCTAGAGTTCCTCTTATAGTGCATATAATATCTAATGAATTAGATTTTGAGTCAATACAGTATTTTTGTGAAGATCAAGGTAAAACAGTTTCAGATTTAGATATAGGTACTGAAGATGTTAGAAATTATATTTCAGAGTTGGATAATGATACTCCTAAGATAAAATGGTATGCTAATCGGGAGGCAAGTGTAGTTTTGCCAAATAATGAGGAATTAGAA
The DNA here is from genome assembly GCA_013215105.1 of Flavobacteriaceae bacterium. Taxonomy (GTDB): domain Bacteria; phylum Bacteroidota; class Bacteroidia; order Flavobacteriales; family Flavobacteriaceae; genus DT-33. Next base: position 15,926 of record JABSPL010000019.1, on the reverse strand, counting down.
GATGGCAAAAGTTATTATGCAAAAGTAACTACTATACCTTGTGAAAACACAGATATACATGAAATAAAAGTTGTACTAGTAACCATCCCTCTTCCTACAGTACCTCCCTTTGATCAAAAGTTTTGTAGTATTTATCAGCCTAAAGTATCTAATCTTGAGGCGTCACTAAGTACAGTTGTAATACCTGACGTAGATTCCTCTAAGAATGAATTACTATGGTATATCAAAGATGATTATTCAGCCCCTCTCAATGCAGATACTCTTTTGGCTAGCGGATCTTATTCTGTTAAAGAATATAATCCTAGTCTTGATTGTTATAGCTTGCCTGTTGATGTAGAAGTTGTAATAGTGACCACCGTTGATGCTACTTTTACTGGTACTGATACTGGTCCTTTCGATTTTTGTTCTACTGAAGATGCTAGGGTAGAAGATTTGAATAGTTTGTTGAATTATGAGGATCCTGTTAATTATATAAAATGGTATAGTCATCCTACAGCAGATGGTGTACTTGATGTAGTTGGTAATACTTCTATACTAGAAGATGACACTATATATTATGCGCAAGTTTTTAGTGATTTATTAGATTGTCCTAGTGAAAAAAGAACAGCAGTGGAAGTTAATATAGAAACTATCGAAAATGCAACTATAACAACTCCTCCTCAATTTTGTAGTCTTAATGGAGAAATAATCTCTGATTTGAATAGCTTATTGACTTATGGTGATACATATATTATAGAATGGTATGATGAAGTCGCTTCAGGAAATAAATATGATAATAATACTATTATTATTGATGGAGCTACTTATTATGCTGAAGTAGTAAATTCTGTTTCAGGATGTACTAGTGAAGGTAGACTTGCTATAAGTATATCTACAGATAATATTCCTGATGCTACTTTACTTAATTCGCCTATATTTTGCTCTATAGAAAGTAGTAATATAAGCAGTCTAAACAATTTTCTTGATTATGATAATACTAAACATACAATTATTTGGTATAATAGTCTTGCTTCAGGTAGTCAATATCCTAGTGATCAATTGTTAACTGATGAGAAGACATATTATGGTGAAGTAGTAAATCCAATTACTGGTTGTACCAGCACCAACAGAATAGTTATTAATGTAATTGAAGAGAATAGAGAAGACCCTGTTTTTGTAGAAAATCCTAATTTTTGTATAGTGGATAAAAATAAAGTTGATGATCTGGATATTTCTTTGAATTATAAGAATAATACATATATAATAGAGTGGTACGATAACTTAGAGGGAGGAGCTAAGTATGATAAGAATGATTTGTTGATTAATAGTCAGATATACTATGGAGAGGCTGTTAATAAAGTTACTGGTTGTATTAGCGATAATAGAATAGCTGTAGTATCAGTGCTAAATGATAGTAACCCCCCTTCAGGTGATAGTTTACAAGTGTTTTGTTTAAGTGAAAAAGTAACTATTAATGATTTGAAAGTAGAGGGTGAAAGTGTGCTTTGGTACCTTAATGAGTCCGATATTAGTCCTATAACTGATCTTTCAATATTACTGGAAAACGATAAAAAATATTATTCGAGACAATCGGATATGAACGGATGTCCTAGTAGTGTTGCTTTTGTTGTAAAAGTGTCTTTGATCGATATAACCGAAATATCAATAAATGAAGTTCCTGTTTTTTGTAAAGACAGCAACCCTATTGTAAGAGATTTGAGCGAATATGCTGTATTGCCTGAAAACTTGTCAGCAATATGGTACACTAGTCAAACTGGAGGAGTTAAATTAGATTTAAATACTGCTTTAGAGAATAATACAACTTATTATTTGAGTGCTTATGATGGTGATTTGTCTTGTGAAGGATTTAGTAGAGAATCAGTAGAGGTAAAAGTTCAAACCTTAATATTACCTGAGTTGAGGGACGAAAACCTAAAGTTCTGTGAATTAGAAAAACCTACGATATCTAGTTTAGAAGCTACCTTTGATTTAGAAGAATATATCAGTTTTAAATGGTATAAAGATTTAGAAAAAACAAATAAAATAGAAAACACGTATGTTTTAGAAGACAAAGCTACGTATTATGCTTATATAGAAAATGATTATTCCTATTGTAAATCGATAGATATGTTGGTTGTAACTGTCGATCTTAGGAATTGTGATCCTCAGGATTATAGTTTTTTTATTCCAGGAGGATTTTCTCCTAATAATGATGGTATAAACGATAATTTAGGTATTGATAAAATAAAATACATATTTCCTAATTATAAATTGGAAGTATTTAACAGGTATGGGCTTAATGTTTTTACAGGTAATGCCGATAGTATATGGAATGGTAAATATAAAGGAGAGGAGTTACCTATGGGTACTTATTTTTATGTATTACATTTTAATAAAGGTAGCTATAAGGCTAAGCAAGGTATAATACATTTAAGAAGATGATAATTAGAATGAATATGATTCGTATATTAATATTATTTGTGGTTCCTTTTGTCTTAACAGCTCAACAAGATGTTCAATATACCTCGTATATGTACAATATGGGAGCTATAAACCCTGCTTATACTAGTCATAATATAGGAGTTGTAAATATGGGAGGTATATATAGATCGCAATGGAGTAATATAGAAGGTAGTCCCAAAACGAATACTTTTTTTGCAAGAACTCCTATAAGCGAAGTTACAACTATAGGATTGTCTTATCTAGGTGATAAAATAGGTAGTACTTATATTAAGAAAATTTCTGGAGATTATGCTTATTCTTTAAAATTATCAAAAAAGAGCAAACTCTCTCTTGGGATAAAGATTGGTATATCTACTGTTTCTGTTAATTTTGGAGAGGTGTTACTGGCTTCAGGAGATATAAATACTGACCCTGCTTTTAGTAATTATAATAACAAATCATCTACGAGTGTAGGAGTTGGTGCTTTTTATGTTATTAATAATTTTTACTACGGGTTATCGGTTCCTAGTATTGTTAATAATCAGGATAAATTATATTACTTTACCAATTCAGGATATGTGTTTGATATAGCTAATATAGTAAAAATAAAACCTTCTTTTATGTTGAAAGGAGCGTTCGATAATTCGTTTGTTTTAGATTCTTCTATAAACGTATTGTTTATGGAAACAATCGAAGCAGGAATATCGTACAGATTTAAAGACTCTATTAGTCTAATAGGTTGTGTGGAGGTTTTGAAAAACATGAAAATAGGGTATTCATATGACTATACCGTTTCAGATTTAGGTTCTTTTAATAGTGGTTCACATGAGTTTTTCGTTCTATATAATTTAGATATTTTTAATCTTTCCAAAGGATATGATAAATCTCCTAGGTATTTTTAACTAAAAAAGCATGAAAAAGAAAATCATCTTAATAATTATAATGTTCTCTTGGTCTATTGCCTGGACTCAGAAATCGGAGCTTAAAAAAGCTAATAATTACTTTAAGAAAGCTTATTATTATAAAGCAATACCTTTATTGGAATCATTAATTAGTCAAAATATAGATAATTATGATATTATAAGAAAAACGGGTGATAGTTATTATTATAATAATAGAATGATGAAAGCTTCCAAATGGTATGGAAATATGATAAGTCGCTTTCCTGATAGTGTTTCTTCGGATTATTATTTCAAATATTATCACTCTCTGAAGGCTATAAATAAAATAGATAGATCAGAAATATTCTTTGAGAAATATTTAAAAAAATCGAAACAAAACGATTTCTTGTCAAGGTTTAAAGATAAGCAAAAAGAATTAAGAAATATAAGAGCAATAGGTAATAGATTTGAAATAGAATCTTTAAATATAAATACATCTGAATCGGAATTTGGGGCAATAATGATCGATAGTATACTCGTGTTTTCGGCACCTAAAAGTAATAAAAAAGGCTTGTTCCGAAAACAATATAAATGGAACAATCAAAGGTATCTTGATTTGTTTGTGGTAAGTATAGATAGTTTGCAAAATATATTACCGTCTATTTTACCGCTTTCTAAAAAAATAAATTCATCTAATCATGAAGCAATAACTACTTATAGCAAAGATAGAAAGATAATGTATTTTACCAGGACTAGTAGTAAAAAAGATGCCAATAAAATATATCATCTTAAGATTTATAAAGCAGTATTTGAAGGAGATAAATGGAGAGATGTAAAAGAATTGCCTTTCAATAATAAAAAATATTCGATAATGCATCCAGCTCTGAGTCCTGATGGTAAAACATTGTATTTTAGTTCAGACATGCCTGGAGGAATAGGAGGTTATGATTTGTATAGTGTAGAGGTTTTGGGTGACAATAAATACAGTAAACCTAAGAATTTGGGGAGTAAAGTTAATACTTCTCAAAAGGAGCAATTTCCTTTTATTTCAGGTGATAATAATATATATTTTTCTTCTAATGGTCATTTAGGGTTCGGTTCTATGGATGTGTATATGTCTGAAATATTAGAAAATGATTATTCTGATCCCAAAAATATAGGCTTACCTATTAATAGTGCTTTTGATGATTTTGCGTTTAATATAGAGTCATCTACAAAAAAAGGCTTTTTCTCATCTAACAGACCTTCGGGTAGAGGAGGTGATGATATTTATAGTTTTAAAGAGATAAAAGAGCTTATAATAGAAGACTGTAAGCAATATATAGAAGGGGTAATAATCGATAAAACGACTAGTCTTCCGTTAGAAAATGTAGATTTGAATATAGTGTTTGACGAAAAAGGAGATTTTCATATTTTATCTACAGATATAGAAGGAAGGTTTAAACTAGAGGTTCTATGTGAAAAGACATATACTATAACGGCTAGTAAAAACATGTATGAAAGCAGTGAGATATTTGTAAAAACAGATTTATCAAGAGGATATATACATGATGCTTCTATGTATATATATTCTGTTTACGATAGGCAAATAGCTGAATATGATAAGGAGGTAGCTAGTAATAAAAAAGAGAAAGAACGTGAGAAAATTAGGATAGCTAAAGCTGAGGAAAAGGTAAAACAAGATTTGAGCTTGAAAATAAAAAGGAAAGAAATGCGTATTAAAAGTGTAATAAAAGAAGAAAAATATATTAATAATATAGAGGGGAAGATATCTATTGATGTTAAAAATATTTATTTTGACTACGGAATGAGTTATGTTCGTTTTGATACTAAAGAGAAACTTAAGTCTGTTGTTTCTTTGATGAAAAAATATCCTAAGATGATTATAGAAATAAAGACACACACAGACACAAGAGGACGTAAAAAATACAACTTAGATCTGTCTCAGTCAAGAGCTGAACAGATGAGGCTACACTTGGCAGATACAGGGATAGAAGTAAATAGGGTTATTGCAACAGGTTGTGGTGAAAATGAACCAGTAGAGAAATGTATAAAAGGGAAGGAGTGTACTGAAGAGCAACATGAGTTAAACCGTAGATGTGAGTTTTTGATTATAAGTATAGAGTGATGTTTTAATTAATTTTGTATTTAAAAATTCGTATTTTCGCAAATACTTAAAGAAACTAATTTATTATGATTTTACATAAAAATATAATTTTGATCCTTTTATTGATCAGCAGTGTTGTTTACAGTCAGAACAAAAACACGATATTTTCTAAAAAATTTTCTAAAAGCACAATTGTAGATATAAAGTTACCAAAATCATATAATGAAGAAGGGAATGATAAAAGGAAATATGCTTTAACAGTATTGCTGAATTCGAAGTATTTATTCAATGTTTATACTGGTATAGTCAGTCTGTATGAAGATAATAATCTTATACCTGAAAATATAACTGTAGGATTGAATATAGATTCGTATTTGATGGATTTGATAGATGATAGTGGTGTTTTGACGGAGTATGGAAAGAAATATTATGATTATGTAGTTCATGAAGTATTAGGGTATATGGAAAAAAACTTTAGGGTTTCGGGATTTAAAACTATAATAGCCACTGGTAAAGATGCTAATTTCATTAATTATATATTATTTGATGATAATGATTATTTTAATAGTTATGTATGTATAAACACGAGTTGGAATAATAGGTTTGCTAGGCAGATAGATGATAAGTTTTATATAAAAAAAGAAACAAATTATTTTATATATATGTATTCAGCAGGTTTTGAAAACGACGAGGAAAAAAAAACATTGAAAAAAACCGAAGAAAAATATAATTTTATAGACAGTGAATTACCTAATTTCAGGTTTAAATCATATAAAGAAGGAAGAGAAATAACTAAGATAAGGTCTCTTATAAACGGTTTGTCTAACTCTATATCCTATATTTACAAGATTACTCACCTATAAGTTATATAGAATATAAAAATGTTGTTTCGGTATTGAGCCCTGATGACGCTTTAGAATATCTTATTAAAAAATATGAAGAAATAGAAGGGATATATGATGAAGAAGTTCCTATTAGAGACCAAGATATGGTATTGATAGAAGGTATAGTGATAGATAAGAATAACGGAGATAGTTTAATAGCTTTAGCCGAATTGTACGAAAAAGAACATCCAAAGAAAATATATGGGCTTTATTATAGAGGATTGTATTACGAAAAAGGTGGTGATTATCTGAAAGCACTAAAATATTACAAAAAAGCTTATTATAAAATACCCAATAATATCCCCGAAAAAGATATGTTTTTTAAGAATATAGAGAGAGCAAATAATAAATTGAAAAGAGAAAGAGATGTAAAAACTAATATGTATCTAGGTGATTAAATTTTATTAAATTATTGTTTATATAGTAAAGTGTACACCTTAAAACATCTTGATTTTAAGGTGTATGGCTATAAAATATCCGGTATAAATAAGCTTATTTTGTTTTTTAGAATTAGTTTTTTACGATTTCATATATAGGTGTAAAAAATAAGGTAAGTAGGCTTAGTTATCTTATTATCATTAATTAAAAAATAAGAGGCTTTATTGATAGTTATTGTTTTTATGTATATTAGAGTGTTTTGAGATGGATATAACTTTACTGTATATGTGAGAAGAATCTATTGGCGATAATATAGATATAGTTACCTATGAAACTATCGTTTCTATTGAGTATATTTGTTTTTTATAAGACTTAAAAAAAACAAATATATGACTATTACTCAATTAAAATATATACTATCGGTGGCTGAACACCGAAACTTTACTCTGGCTTCTAATCATAGTTTTGTGTCGCAGCCTACCTTGAGTATGCAAGTTCAAAAATTAGAAGAAGAGTTAGGGGTTATAGTGTTTGACAGAACCAAAAAACCTATAAGAATAACAGATATAGGTTCGAAAGTATTGGAGCAAGCAAGAGTTATAGTGTCTGAAAGTAATAGACTTTACGATGTAGTTCAGAGGGAAAAAAACACAGCCGAAGGAGATCTGAAAATAGGTATAATACCCACTGTTATGCCTACTTTGTTACCTATGTTTTTGAAATCTTTTAATAAAAAACATCCTAAAATAAGACTTATAGTTTTAGAAATGAATACTTCAGAGATAATAGAAAGTTTAAATAAAGGACATATAGATATAGCCTTAGCGGCGACTCCCTTAGAAGAAGATAATATAACCGAAAGACCTATTTATAAAGAGCCTTTTATGGGGTTAATACCCGAAAGCCATAGATTGTCGTCTCGTGATAATATAAATGTAAATGATCTTGATATTAATGACTTATTATTATTAGAAGATGGACATTGTTTTAAAGATAATATACTTAACCTGTGTAAAATGTCTAAAAGTAATACTAATAGGAATTTTAGGTTGGAAAGTGGTAGTTTTGAGACCTTGATAGAGCTAAGTAAACAGGGGTTAGGTATGACTTTACTCCCGTATTTACAAACTCTCACTCTTAGTGAAAAGGACAAACTTTTACTGAAAGAATTTACTAAACCAATACCTGCAAGAGAAATAAGCCTTATTTATAACAAAGAGCAACTAAAAATGCAATTGGTAGAAGTATTAGAAAAACATCTTAAATCGGTTATCAAAGGAGCTATTACTTTTGAAGATTTGAATATACTTAGCCCTATTATTAAGATGTAATTCTTGCGTTTTGTGTAATCTAAATAGTGTTTTATAGCTTTGTTTTGTCAAATAAATCGATAAAGTAGGTGTCGGTAAGTGAATATGTAATAGAATAATGTAATTTTTAAATATAAAAACATTGAGTTTTGTGTAAATAATTGTTTTTTTTCATTAATTTCGCTAAGCATAAATTTTTTACAACTATGGCAAGATACGAATTAACATTACCTAAGATGGGAGAAAGCGTTGCTGAGGCAACAATCATCTCTTGGGCAAAAGAAATAGGTGAGAGTATAGAAATAGACGATATAATAGTAGAAGTAGCTACCGATAAGGTTGATTCTGAAATACCAAGTGAGGTAGAAGGAAAGTTAATAGAAATACTTCATGACAAAGACGCTGTAGTGGCTGTTGGAGATGTAATAGCTATTATAGAAATAGAAGGTGAAGGAGAAACTACTGTGAAAACAGAAGTTAAAGAGGTTGTAAAAGAACTAGAAACTCAAATAAATGAAGCTAGCATTACAACTAAAATAGTTTCAGAAGGAGGTCGTTTTTATTCTCCTTTGGTGAAGAATATGGCTACTAAAGAAGGTATTGGACAAAAAGAATTGGATAGTATCGACTCTACAGGTGCTGCAGGAAGGTTAACCAAAGAAGATATGCTTTTGTACCTTAAAACTAGAGATAACGTTAGCGTTAAGCCTGTAAAAGTAGTAAAAGCAGTTACTCCTACCAAAATAGCTAATCCTGTTAAAACATCGGCTAACTTAATGAGTTCGGGTGAGGATACGATAACTCAGATGAGTCGTATGGGTAAATTAGTAGCTAAGCATATGATTAACTCTTTGCAAACTTCTCCTCATGTACAGTCATTTATAGAAGTAGATGTTACTAATATAGTAACGTGGAGAAACAGAGTAAAGAACGATTTCTTAAAAAGAGAAGGTGAAAAACTGACTTTTACTCCTATATTTATGCAAGCTGTAGCTCACGCTATAAAAGTACACCCGCTTATCAATGTATCTTTGGATGGAGATAATATAATACAGAAAAAGAATGTTAACCTTGGTATGGCAGCAGCTTTACCAGACGGAAATCTGATAGTTCCTGTTATCAAAAATGCAGATCAACTTAGTTTGGTAGGTATGGCTAAGCAAGTAAATGGTCTGGCTAACAAGTCAAGAGCTAATAAACTAAGCCCTGACGATATACAAGGAGGTACTTATACGGTTACTAATATAGGTTCGTTTGGTAGTGTGATAGGTACTCCTATTATTAACCAACCGCAAGTTGCGATACTAGCTATAGGGGCTATACGTAAAACTCCTTCGGTTATAGAAACTCCCGATGGCGATTTTATAGGTATAAGGCACAAAATGTTCCTTTCTCACTCTTATGACCACAGGGTTGTAAATGGAGCTTTGGGAGGGATGTTTATAAAAACTATAAAAGATTATCTCGAAGCTTGGAGCTTAGATACGATATACTAAACCATTAATTATAAAAATCACAAAGCATTAGTTTTGTGATTTTTTTTTGTAATAAATATGAAAATACGATATATACCAAAACAAGATATACTTAGTATAATGCCACTAATGCAGATCATAAATACTAAAACACCTAAGGATATTTTAGAACAAAGAGTTTTAGAAATGTCTGAAAACCCAAATTACAAATGTGTAGGTATGTACGATGATGAAAAACTGATAGGCATATGTGGTCTTTGGTTTATGACTAGGCATTATATAGGTCGATCGGCAGAACCAGATCATGTAATAATAGACCCTGCATATAGATCGCAAGGTTTAGGAAGTAAATTGTTTTCTTGGATAGAAAAAAGTATAAAAAAAGATGGTTATGAAGCCTTAGAGTTAAATACTTATGTTTCGAACCCCAAATCGCATAAATTTTATTATAATGAAGGTTATAATATCTTAGGTTTTCATTTTTTGAAAATTATAAGAGATGATAACGAGTTTTATTAGATAGAGATTGTTTTTGGAACTAGTGTAATAGTCTTATTAATAACGCATTGTGTATGTTGTTAATAAGAAGGGAATCCTCTGCGAATTAACGTCCTAATTTTATGGTATTACGTTTCTGAGAATATCATCAAAAACAATACTACTACGGATAATAAAAACAAATTTCAACTACAATATAAAAACTTATAGTCGATAAATGGTTGTGAATTTATTTTGTAAATATAAGATATGAATAAATACTAATACCCAATCTTTCGCTAGTTAATTTGTAACTTATAAGTACAAATTAACTGGTTAGTTATAATTTTAATTAGATTTATACGTTTAAAATGCTTGTTATTACAGTAATATTGCTAACTTCGAAGAATAAAATAATTATTTAAATTGTAAAAAGATGGAAACATTAGATAAAAAGCAAGTAGTAACTAATTCTACAGTGTCAAGGCCTAAAATAAACTCTCAATATGAGAATTTTATAGGAGGGGAATGGGTAAAACCCTTGTCTGGAATTTATTTTGATAATCTGTCACCTATGGATGGTTCATTCATATCTAAGGTGGCTCGTTCCAATGAAAAAGATGTAGAAAAAGCTATAGATGCAGCCCAGTTTGCTTTTAAGACTTGGTCCAAAACCTCGGTTACCGAAAGAAGTGCCGTTTTGCTAAAAATTGCAGATAAGATAGAAGAAAATCTGGAATATTTGGCTCAAGTAGAAACTGTAGAAAACGGAAAAGCAATAAGAGAGACTCTTAATGCCGATTTGCCTTTGGTAGTAGATCATTTCAGATATTTTGCAGGAGTTATAAGAGGTGAAGAAGGTACTGCTACAGAACTTAATTCAGGCACTTTGTCGGTCAATATTCACGAGCCAATAGGAGTCGTAGGGCAGATAATCCCTTGGAACTTTCCTCTGCTGATGGCTACATGGAAAATAGCACCAGCAATAGCAGCGGGTTGTTGTACTATATTGAAACCAGCAGAACAAACGCCAACTTCTATAATGGTACTGATGGACCTAATAAAAGACATAGTTCCCAAAGGAGTTATAAACGTAATAAACGGGTTTGGAATAGAAGCTGGTCAGCCGCTAGCAAAGTCGCCAAGAATACAAAAAGTGTCTTTTACAGGAGAAACTTCTACAGGTAAATTGGTAATGAAATATGCTGCGGAAACCTTGAAGCCAGTAACTATGGAACTAGGAGGGAAGTCTCCTAATATATTTTTGAAATCGGTAATGGATGCCGATGATGAGTTTTTGGACAAAGCCGTAGAAGGAGCTTTGATGTTCGCTTTCAATCAAGGAGAGGTTTGTACTAGCCCCTCTAGGATACTTATTCACGAAGATATTTATCCGAAGTTTATAAAATTAATAATAGAACGAACTAAGGCTATAATATGCGGACATCCGTTAAATGATAAAACTATGATGGGTTCTCAGTCGTCTGAGGAGCAATACGAAAAAATAAAAAAATACTTAAAAATAGGAGTAGAAGAAGGAGCAGAGGTGTTGGTAGGAGGTAGCGCTTTAGATATAGGAGGAGAGGCAAAAGGAGGATATTATATAGAACCAACCATATTCAAAGGGCATAACAAAATGCGAATATTTCAGGAAGAGATCTTCGGACCGGTGGCTTGTGTAACCACATTTAAGACCGATCAGGAGGCTATAGAAATAGCTAACGACACTCCATACGGGCTAGGAGCCGGTGTTTGGACCAGAGATGCGCATCAGCAATATACTATCCCTCGTGCCATTGAAGCTGGTCGTGTTTGGGTCAATTGTTATCACGATTATTCGGCTCACGCTCCCTTTGGTGGTTATAAAGGCTCTGGTTTTGGTAGAGAAACACATAAGATGATGTTGAGTTACTATCGTCAGAATAAGAATATTCTTATTTCTCATAATAAAGATAAATTAGGGTTTTTTTAGAGATTTAAATTGAAATTATAGATTATAGAAATGGGGGACTTTGTAGTTCTCCATTTTTTTTATATTAATAATTAGATGGTTTTATTGTTGGCTAAAATCCTTGATTGGTAATGATATAACCATAAAAAGGATTTAGCTTCTATCCCTAATTCTTTTTTGTATGAAAAGAACTTTAGTTTATATCAAACCTTCTTTTACTTTTTTCCACCAGCTGAAAAAACAAATCGATTTTATGAGATTCATAAATACCCATAAAATAATAAAGGAGTGAGTAAACAAAACTCGTCGTTCCTTCTCAAACACCTATTTTTCTTACGATTTTTAGCAATGAAATACTACGAGTATTTTTTGAAGGCAGTTTCTTTCTAATAGGCCATTTGCCTGATAATAAATATCTTCTATTATCTCATTATTTATATATCAATTTAGCTCCATTTTGAGGTCTAATAATGTTTCCTCTCAAGTAAATAACAACACAACCTTCTTTAAAGTACTCTTTGTTGTTAGGAATTCCCCTATTATCAATTTTTATTCTGTTCTGAATATAAAATTTTGTACTGTCTAGTTTGTTATATTCAAATTCAGAATAGAAACTAATGAATTTCCATTTATACCCATCTTTATTCCAGCAAACGCCTATTTCATCTCCTAGCTCTGTAACATCTGAAATGTCCAGAAGAGCATGCTCTTTAGGTATATTATCATAAGTTCCGTTAAAAATATATCTTTTATTTCCAATCGTTTTTATACTTAAAGTATCTAAATTATCAGGGGATATAACTTCAACGTTTCTCCATTTATTATCCTGGCAAGATATCATAAATATAATTAAAAAGAACATTACTATTTTTCGTGTCATCTTTTATGATTTTAATTAGTTTTTCGAATATGATTCATATCCCATTTTAAGTTTAGTGTAGGAACTTTTTCCTGTAATGCTTTATTATACATTTTACCTTCCCATGGGGTTTTAATAACCTCTACTTTATTATCTTGCTTTCTAACTCTAGGAATCCTAGCTTTTAGTACACATTCATGTTCAAAAAAATTCAAGTGCTTCCATTTTTTATTAACAGTATCATGAACAGTTCCTTGTTTTATTTCTCCGTTTTCAAGTAAATAATCAAACTTTGAACCTTTCCTAAAATCAATTTCAATTGTTAATTTCTTTTTATAATAATCAAAATCCAAGGTTTTAATATACCAAGGTTCTTGTAAATTTAAAGCTTGTTCAAAAATATTTTGCATCATAATTTTAGGCGTAATTTAGGGACTGCTAAAGTAACAAAAAACCAGTTACCCACTAAATCTTAGGGAGAACCTAAAAATTACTTTTTTTTCCTTAAAAAAACTTGCACTAGCATTTGAATATAAGTAATTATTTGTTCTTTATACGACCCTTATCAACCTTAATATAAATAGAGTCATCATCAAATTTAAAATCTGATTTAACCCAAGCTCCATCTATCCAGTCACTAATATATATATATTTAAAAGTATCTCCTTTTACTTCTATTATATATTGTTTTTTACATCTCTTTTGTTAGTATTGCAACCCTTATGTTCTAAACCAAATGGGTAATAGTTTCGTTGCCGTTGGTATCGGCATAAGTTATATGAGTATTGTTCCATAAATCAGGGTTTTATTTTTAACAATAACTCTATACTTAATTTATCGTCAAATTCAATTTTCCAATTTATACCATCTATTAATCTAATAGTTATATTTGAATCTTTAGAAGACAAATTAATCCAATTAAATGATATATTCTTTTCGTTTAACAGGATTAGTAAATCTTCAAATTCTACATCTATACCACCATCTCTTAGTATATGGTATTGCAAATACCAATATAAGTTTCCAAATCTACTTGTAAACCCTCCATTAATAGGTTCAGCTTCAAAATCATCAAATATAGTCCAGCTCTTATCCTTAAGAATTACTTCTAAATCCTTAAAACTCACATCTGAATACCTTAATACTATCTTCGTAGTTTCCATTTTTATTTCTTTTACCGTTTTTATAATAAGAATTTACTTATGTGTAAAGCTTTATTATCTTAAGAGATAATAGTCCTAAACCCAACAATAAAAACACATACCACCTCTTCTTATACTTTCCAAAGTCGTAATTACTCTTTGTAAACTTCAAGTAAACTCCTGTGAGTATTAATAAAAAAGGAGTTAAATATTCACTTATATATTCTGATATCATAATTATAAAAATGATTTAAAAAATAAAATTATTGACCAAATTACAAGCATTATTATTCCTATCCATTGCTTGATATTATCAAGACGTACACTTGGCCAATACCATCCTTCTTTATTTTTATTCATGTGTTTCTTCCAGTCTTTATTTAAAAAATAAAACAATATAGCACCTATTAAAAGTAGTATAGAGTATATTAAGTATCTGTAATTCATAATTATTCTTTTATAAGTTCTTTAACCTCTTTTATCTCTATTGATTCTTTTTTAGTAGACTCTTCATCGCTAATATGGATTTCTTTAAAAGGGGTATCAAATTTTATATAATTAAAATAGGGATTCAAGTCAAAATGTTTAATTAAAGTTGGGTTGTTTTTTACTAAATATGATTTATAATCCACCTTATTTTCTTTTGATGATTTACCTATTCTACTTCGTACAAAATAAATTGAAACTTGATTATCAAAATCATTCTTTTTATTCATAGCCCGGCTACAATAAAAAACGGATTCTTGTTTAACTGAAAACACTAGATAAAATTTGTTTTCATCTTCAAAAAGCCCAATAACATTGACTTCATCTAAAGAATAGATATCTGTTGTTGTTTTACAACTATTTAAATAGAATATACTAAAAACTGCTAGAGCTACTATTTTTTTCATAAGTGCTTGGCTTTTGTGATGTTGTTATTGCGGTTTTTAATTTTGCTTGCCCTTTATGATGTTCTTAAATAAAATACTTGTGTTATTACTTATTTTAACAACTTTACTAGAATACTTATAATCTATTCCTTTTAAATAAGATGTTTGATAATATGTGTTTCCTGATATACTATCTATATCTACTATCATGGATATTGTATCTAATGGACTCTTAATGTCTATGACATCAATAACATATCTTTCATTAGATATCCAATGAATTTTAAACAACTCTGATTTCCCTGTATTAAGAGAGCTTTCCATCTGATAGTTTTCATTTCTTTCTATAAATGTGGTTAAAGAATCTTTTAGTATAATTTTAAAAGTACCTCTTTTAAAATTAACATGGTCATTACTACATCCTATTATAACAAATAAGAGAATAGCGTAACCAATAACATTATAATTATCTTTCATAATAAATTAAGCTTATAATTATTAAAATTACCCCTAAGTAAATATAGGTGATAATCGCAGTATTTCCTACAGAGCCTGTTTTTTTTTGCTCCTTTACAAGTTTCACAAATGTCATTTTTTTCTCCAATAAAACTTTTAACTATTTTGGCGAAATAGAGATTATTTGTTAGATAAACTTCAATGACTGCTTTTTTTTCTTTGGTATTGTCATCATAGGTTTCCCATTGTCCAATAATATTTTGCCCATTAGTTGTGATGCTTAAAGTTATTATGAAAAGGAAGCATAAATATTTCATTATTATATGATGTTCCAAATTGTTTTGTATGATATCATTTAATCTTTTTATTTGTTAAAACATTAAAAGTTAGTATTAAGAAAATTAAAGCTATAAATTCTAAAATTACTCTGGCCCAATGCCAATATCCCCAAATCTCTAATTCAGTTATTAATTGAGAAGCATTAAAATTAGCATCAAAAAATTGTTGATTAGTATCTTTAAAATAAATGTAAAATAATGCTATGAATAAAAAAGTAAAAAAAGAGGATATAAGTCAGGGCAAACTCACACTATTAAAGAGTGTTTAAGTATTATTATGTAATTAAAAACTAGGCTTTTAGTGTTAATTATTGTAAATTAAAGGATAATTAATTAAACTTACATAGTTGAAAACAATACTTAACCTGCAAATAT
>JABSPL010000189.1 GCA_013215105.1 Flavobacteriaceae bacterium | reverse complement strand
ATATAAAGAGTTAACTTTTATTTCTTTTAATACAATTTTTATTCTTTTAATACAATTTTTATTCTTATAATATATAGCTATTATAAGAATAAAAAACATTTGATAGTTTATATAAATCCAAGTTTTTACATTACTAGTTTTGTCCGAACTAGACTGTATAAATATATGGTAGTTTCCTACAGGAACAGTTTTTCCATTATAAGTTCCGTCCCAATTATTTTTATAGTCATTTTGCTGGTAAACTAACACTCCTTGACGGTTGTGTATAGTTACGTTTACTTTAGGATATATATCGTTTCCTTTTTCTTGGTCGTTAATACCTCCTATAGTGAAATAAGGATTGAAATCGTCTCCGTTAGGTGAGAAACCTCTTATAGCTACTGCTTGTAGGGTGTCATCTTCAAAATCGGCTATATCGTCTTGGTCAAAGTCTAATTGTATTTGTCCTTTTACGTTTAGGTCCCAGCTAGTAAGTATATCGTTACTGTTGCTAGTACCGTTGTCGGTTATAGTAAGAGTCCATATACCTTTAGATTTGGTTTTGTTAAACAATTCTAAAGCCTGATAAGGAACAAAAGAACCTGTATAGGGAGCCTGTGAAGTACTTAACTCAGAACCTTGATCGTCAAAGGTAGTATTAGTATAGCTTTGTCCATTATCGTTAGAAACTTCTCTAAGTACTATGTTTTCGCCATGAGGACCTGTAAGCTCTAGTTTTAAATCGCCAATATTACTGTGATTTATATTTAAAGTAACATTTATATCTGTTATTTTTAATAAGTCATCTATGATTATTTCCGAAGTTACTATGTTACCGTTTCTATTAGTATACTCGTTAGTCGCTGTAGAGCTAGCGAACTCAGCAAATTCGAAGTCGTATATTTCAGAATAAATAAAATTACAATCGTTTTCGGCTTTAATTCTCCAGTAGTAAACTTGACCAGATACTATATGAGGGGAAAAATCATTTATGTCATCGATAGTATATTTTCCAGTATTGTTCAATTGTGAAAATATAATTTCATCAAAGTTTTCAGAAGTAGAAATTTCTAAAAACATTTGACTAGCATTGTTGTCATTTTCCCATTCTAGTTTATATGGTAAGAATATATTTACCGAAGATATATCTTGATTAAGGATAGTTGTACTTTCTAAATCACGGTATCTAGCATCAGTTGATATGTTGTTTTTTGATGTGTCAGATGAATATTTTGATGTAATGTCAAAGTTATAAATATTTCTATCTATACTATCAAAACCAGAAACTGTAACCTTCACATTAGTATTGTTATATGCGGCAGAAATAGGGCTGAAAACTGCAGTAAGCCCATCAGGTAGATTCTCGGTAGAGAAGTCAACTCTACTAGAAAAGCCGTAATAATTGTGATAAACAAAGGTGTAAATAATCTCATCTCCACTACATATAGATTTGTTTTCTTCAGAGAAAGTCATGTCAAAATAAGTAGGGCTTTCTACTTCTTGCCCTTCTAGATCTATAGTCCAATTAAGTAAGCTACCAGTGTCATCTTCGTAATTATCCGTTATGTACAAAGTCCAAGTCCCTTTAGAATTAGAAGAGTTAAATGTAGATAATTTTTCAAAAGGTTTAAAAGTACCAGTGTAAGGAGCTGTTCCTGTAGTGATATCGACACCTGAGTCGTCAAACACCGTGTTTGTTAGATTGTTATTATCGTTGTCAGCTCCATTATCTTTTAGTACTATGATTTCTCCTGCGGGGCTGGTCAATGTTATTTTAACATCACTAATATAAGTATGGTTAATGTTTACTGTAACATTAACATCAGTTATCTGAAAAGAGTCTGTTATTATTATTTCAGAACTTAAACCGTTAGACGTATTATTGTCAGGTATATTAGTCGAAGTGTTATTTGTATAAGTTATATTAGTTGCAGGAGCTAAGGCGAAGTCATACACTTCTGAATATATAGCATTACAATAGTTTTCTGCTTTTATTCTCCAATAATATGTTTTTTCAGAATCGAATATATTCAAATCAGAGATAACATATTCCTGAGAAGTATTTTTTTCGTCTACAAGTAAGTTATCGAAACTATTACTGTCTGATATTTGTAAATAATAATCAACAGTTACTTCATTAGCTTCCCATCTTAGTTGGTATGGGACAGTTACATCAATCTCAGAAATACTTCCGTTAAGTATATTTACAGGTTCTATGTCGTTAGAATAGCTATTTACTATTATAGTAGATGCTTTTGAGTTTACAGAAGCTTGACTAATAATATTAAATAAATAAAAATCATTATCTATACTGTCAAAACCAGATATTGTGATAGTTACATTAGTATCATCATTAATAGCACTACTAGGGCTGAAAACAGCAGTTAGTCCACTTGGTAAGTTATCGGTAGAAAAAGTAACTTCTTCGGTAAATCCTTCGTAATTATTGTAAGTGAAGTTAAAGACAGCTGTATTACTACTGCAGATATTTTGAGTATTCTCATCGAAATTACTTAAGAAATCTCTTTTGGAAACTATAGCGAAGTTAGTACTGTTTACAGCAAAAAACACATTATCTTGTCCTTTTACCATTATTCTAGCTTTTTCAGAATCTATGCCTTCTGGTACGTTAGTTATATATTGACCTGTGTTAGGTACACTGGAGGCAACTAGTATATCAAAACCGTTACGACCTCCTATAGTCATATATATATCGACAAACTCACAAGATATAGGAGCTATATCGGTACTAGCAACATTCCAAGTTATGTTTGCAGTGCTACCAGCATACCATACTTCGTTGCTCGAGTTTTGACTAGTAACAGCGAAAGTGTTTCCTGTGTCTACTGTTATAACCTGAGTGTCTTCAAAAGAAACCTGCCCACCTCTGTCGTCATTGTCTCTTACTGTAATAGTAAAGTTCATTGTTCTTGCTACAGATGGTAATACCTCCCACTGGCTACTAGTGTTTCCTGCTAGTACAGTGTTTATTTCAGGAAAATATCTGTTACTTTGTGTTTTTGGGTTCAATGATCTGAACAGAGGTCCTTTTGTACTACTGCTATTTGGAGGCATACTACCCGCTTCTGGGTCCATTTGCTCCCAACAGTAAGTCAAAGAACTATTTCCGTCAGTGTCATTAGCTATAACATCTAACGAAAAAGGTGTAGACGTTGGTATATAATAAGTACTGTTTAATCCAGATATAGTAGGTGTACTATTACCATTATCGGTTGATTCGGCACAAGTAAATCTGTTTCTTAGGTTATAAGTAACTTCTTGTATACTTATATTGTGAAAATAAGCATCAGAGTTGTTCTGAACGTTAGGGCTACATATACCTGCATAAGCCATAATGGTCGATCCACTACCAGGCTCTACGCTAGTAGTACCCGATACGTTACCGCCACAAGCATTGTTAAATGTATGATTTCCTCCAAACTGATGTCCTAGTTCGTGAGCTACATAGTCAACATAAAAAGCATCGTTTTCAGGAGGGTTAAGTGAAGTCATTCCTTGTGCCTTATAACTAGCACATACCGAATTAAGAGAAGCTAAACCTCCGCCTCCTACACCTACAACGTGACCTACATCGTAATTATTACTACCTATTACAGCATTACAATTGTTCTTGTTTTCGGTCAGTAAAGCATTAGAATCATCGTTAGTATAAGGGTCCGTATTTGAATTGAAATAAATAATTTCATCTACATTGTCAGCTAGTAAAAGCCTTACCGAAAAATCTCTTTCGTAAATACCGTTTACTCTAGTAAGTAGAATATTATACTCTTGAAGAACTACAAGCTTCTTTTCAGCATCAGTAGAATTTGAAGCCATGTTTCTTGTATGATAAGTCCCGTACTCACCTGTACAAGCAAGAGCTATCCTAAAAGTATATAATTTAGAATCTGTTAAAGCTTCTCTTTTTTGAGTTTTTTTGCTAAAATCGTATTTTTTTACTTCAGAAAGATCACAGTCAAATTTTCTATTGTCAGTTATAGACTCTTTAGAATACAGAATATATCTCTCTGATTTTTTAGACTCAGGTTCTATATAATGAGGTTTTTTACCAGGAGTCATCATCATTATTTTAATACCATTAGTGTCGGTGCTAAAACGTATAATGTCTGAAGGGTTATTGGTATTAACACCAATATAAGACCTAAGATTAGGGTATTTGGCTTGTAATACCTCGGTCATAACCGAAGCTTCTTTTACTCTATACTCTTGTATTTTACCATCAGTATTAGGAAACATAAATGTTGTCTGAGTATTACCTCCTCTTTTTGATGAACTAAGAGCATTCAAATCATTTGTAAGCGAATTGTAATCTAAAATAAAAGATTTGTATTTGCTAGGTGTCAGTACATTAGCTTGTTTTCGTAATACATTGTTATTTGAAGTATTCCAATAATTCTTTACCTCTTGCGAGTTCGCATTAAAAAAAGTAAGATAAAACACAACGAAGTATAGTATCTTAGAAATTGTCTTGTTCATTTGTTTAGTTGGATTTATGAACTTGTAAAAATACATTTTTTGTTGTAATAAAGATATTTGAAACAATATTTATTAGGTAATTTAATCTAATAAGTTTGTTTGTAGTTGTTTATGTTTAAGAAAAAACAGCTTAATAAGTTAGATATATCCATGTTTTTAAGTTTTTACTGTTGTCAGACTCCGATTGTACCTGAACATGATAGTTTCCTGTAGGGACTTTCTTGTTTTTATAAGTACCATCCCAACTATTGTCGTAATTAGTTTTCTGATAGATAAGTACACCTTGTCTGTTATGTATAAACACATTTACCTTAGGATATATAAAGTTACCTCTGCCTCCATCATCAATTCCATCTATAGTCCAAGTGTCGTTTATTCCGTCGTTGTTAGGGGACATTCCTTTTATAGATATATACTGTAATTCGTCATCTTCAGAATCGATTATATTATCATTATCTATATCTAACTGAATCTGCCCTTCTATTTCCAAAGACCAATCGATTAATTCTCCAGTGTAATTGTTAAAATTGTTGTCTTTTATAGATAATATCCATGTCCCCTTAGAGTATGTTTTATTAAGGGTTGATAGTTTTTCGACAGGCTTAAATATTCCTGTATGAGGAGATGAGGATTCGTTAATATCTGTGCCGTCATCGTTAAAAACGGTATTAATCATATCGATACTACTTCTACTACTAGGCGAGCTTGATTTTAATATAATGACATTATTATTCGGACTTATTAATTTTATTTCTAAATCAGCTATAAATCTATGAGATATGTTTACTGTAATATCAATATTAGTTATACTAAGAAAATCTTCTACCTCTATTTCTGAGGTTATTTCTTTAGAAGAATTTCCTTCTGGGATTTGTATAGATTCTTTGTTAGAAAAAGATAATGTTTCATTTTCTAATAAATCGAAATTATAAACTTCAGAATAACCAGTTTTACAAGGATTAGAACCTTTAACTCTCCAGTAATATATTTTATCAGCTTTAATTTTAGAGAAATCATCAATAGTATAAAGAGGTGTGCTTGCCTTTTTGTTCAATATTAAGTTTTCAAAAGTATTACTTTCAGATACTTGTATATAGTAGTCCTTTATATTGTTGTCGTTTACCCATTTTAACTCATAAGGAAGGTTTACGTTATATTCCTCTTTGTTTGTGTTGAGTATTTCTATTGGATTAATACTTTCAGAGTGATTGTTTAAGTGAATTTCGTATTTCATTTGAGAAATGTCATGTTGCAGTAGTATGTTTATAGAGCTACTGCCTTTAGGTATGTTATTTATTCCTGAAATCAAAATTTCTACAGGAGTGTTGTCTGAAATAGCTTTGTCAGGATTGAAATTAACAATTATACCCTGAGGTAAGTTGCTGCTAGTAAATGATACTTCTTCTGAAAAATCATTAAATGTATTGTATGTGAAGTTGAAATTAACAGTGTCACTATCGCATATGTTTTTTATTTTTTGGTCAAATGATAATTCGTAAAGTTTTAACGATTTTATTTCGAAAGGTGTATCATTTATGTCATAAAAAACATTTCCAAAAGCTTTTATCATTATCATAGCATTGGTAGTGTCGATATTGTTAGGTACTGTTATCGGTTCGTTACCAGTATTGGGTATCTTACTAGCTACGAGTATATCAAAATTATCACCCCCGTCTTGCGATAAATAAACATCTACATATTCACAGTTTATAAGCCCAGTATCAGTGTGGGCGACATCCCATTTTATATCAACCGAGTTACCTGCATACCATAACTCGTTTGTATTGTTTTGACTAGTTATATTAAAACCTCCTTGGTTATCGGTAACTATTATTTGTGTACTTTGATAGGCTATTTGACCTCCTCTATTGTCGTTGTCTCTTACTGTTAATGTGAAATTCATATTCCTGCTAACAGAAGGGGTCACCTCCCATTTACTACCTATATTACCTGATAATATTGTTTCTAGTTTAGGGAAATATCTACTACTATCATTGGTAGGGCTAAGCGACCTAAACATAGGTCCTACAGTATTGCTACTACTAGGGGGCATACTAGATCGCTCTTTATCTATTTGTTCCCAACAATAAGTCAGAGATGAGTTTCCGTCAGCATCATTTACTGTTGCATCTAATACAAAAGGGGTGTTCTTAGGAATATAATAAGTAGAGTTAACATCAGATATCACAGGGATACTATTATTGTTGTCTGAAGAAGAAAGACAGCTAAAGTTGTTTTGTAGGTTGTTTATAATTTGTCTAATGCTTACGTTATGAAAATAATCATCGGAATAGCTTTGAACATTATTAGGAGGGCAGATACCTGCATAAGCCATAATGGTCGACCCACTACCGGGCTCTACGCTAGTAGTACCCGATACGTTACCGTCACAACTACTGTTAAAAGTATGTTCAGCGCCAAGTTGATGTCCTATCTCATGGGCTACATAATCAACATAAAAAGCGTCATCTTTTGGAGAATGTAGTGCGGTCATACCTCCTGCCTTACTGTCTGAAAGACACACAGCTTTTAGGTAAGCAAACCCTCCACCACCAACACCTACGACATGTCCTAGATCGTAATTTTCAGTTCCTATATTGTCATCGCAAGCGACTTGGTTTTCTTCTAAAATATTATCTTCAATAATATAAGGATCAGTGTCCTTGTTCAAGAAAATTATTGATTCTATTGCTGAAACAAGAACTAATTTAGTAGAAATGTCTCGTTCGTATATTCCGCTTATTCTTGTTATAAGATTATTGTATTCTGCAATTATAATAGCTTTTTTGTCCGTATCACTCGCCGATTGTAAACCTGCTTCATTTATATGATAATCAGAATATTCTCCCGTACATGCCAAGGCTAGTCTTATAGTATATAGTTTAGAGTTCGATATAGGAATTCTGTTACTTTCTTTAAATGATGATTTATCTCCTTGCTTGGTTAAACATTCAAATTCCTGACTATTTTCTATAGCATCTTTGGAATATAATATGTATAAATCTTCGGATAGCCTCTCTATATAATGTGTGCTCTCATTAGGAGTCATTATCATTATTTGTAAGTCTTTTGAAGTAGTGCTAAAACGAATAATTTCAGATGGTTGATTGATATTGATCCCTATATAAGACCTCAAATCAGGATATTTATCTTGCAAGTTAGCTTCCATTACCGAGGATTCTTTTATTCTGTATTGTTGTAGTTCTCCTTTCTGATTAGGAAAGGATAGTATCTTTTCAATGTTTTTTCTCATTGTTTTAGTCTTGTTTAACGAAGATAGTTCGTTTATCAATCCTTTGTAGTCTAAACGGAAAAGTTTGTATTCGTTTATTTGTTGTCCTCTAACCGATCGTTTCGAAGAAATATCGGTTACAGGTTTCCAGAAATTGTTTTTTTGAGCATTAGAATTAATATAAGTAAATATTAAAACAAGGCTTAGTATTTTGGATGTAATGTAATTATTCATAGCGTATTTATAATCAGACTATAAATATAGTTTTTTTTAGAATAAAAAGATGTTTTAAAATGAAAATAATTAGTGGTTATTTGTCTAAAATTATCATCTTTGCCTAAATTATTCGATATATAAAGGCTGTAGTATGAAAAATAAAAAAATACAATTCAAAGACTTGGGAGTCAAAGACTATAAAGAAGTCTGGGAGTATCAGACCGAATTGTTCGATGAAATAATAGATGTAAAAAAACAAAACAGAAAGAACGATACAGACTTACAAACCAACAATCATTTGCTGTTTGTAAATCACCCACATGTATATACTTTGGGTAAAAGTGGAGATTTTTCTAATTTATTGCTTAACGAAGAACAATTGAAACAAAAGGATGCTGTTTTTTATAAAATAAACAGAGGAGGTGATATTACTTATCACGGTCCAGGTCAGTTAGTTGGTTATCCTATATTAGATTTAGAAAACTTTTTTACCGATATACATAAATATTTACGTTTTTTGGAAGAGGCTATAATATTAACACTTGCCCAGTATGGTATAGAATCAAGCAGAAGTAAAGGTGAAACAGGTGTTTGGTTAGGGGTAGATACTCCTTTTGCTCGTAAAATATGTGCCTTGGGAGTACGTAGTAGTCGTTGGGTTACTATGCACGGTTTTGCACTTAATGTCAATGCTAACTTAGGATATTTCGATAATATTATTCCTTGTGGTATAAAAGGTAAAGCAGTTACTTCGATGGAAGCTGAGCTTAACGAAAAAGTAGATGAACAAGGTGTTAAAGATAAAGTTCTAAAACATCTGGTTGATTTATTTGAGTTTGAATTGGTTAATTGATATATTTGAAAACAGAAACAATTTCCGAATATAATGAGATACGAAATAAAAATACCAAAACCATGTAGTGAGAATTGGAATGAAATGACCCCTACCCAAAAAGGAATGTATTGTTCTAGTTGTAATAAAGAGGTGCTCGATTTTACCAGAAAATCTGAAAGTTATTTGGCTAATATCTTGGATAAAGGAGGTAGTGTTTGTGGGGAATTCAGAAAAGAACAATTAAATGTTGATATAATTTCTAATACTAAAAATAAAGGGATTAATTCAGGAATATGGTTTGGTGTTTCAGCTTTTATAATGTCTATTTCAAGCCCAGTTTTTTCTCAAAATAAAAATATAGAAAAAACAACAGAGCAGTCATTTGGGGAATATAAAGGATTCTCAAAACTTGTAATGTCTGATTCAGTTCAAATAAAAGGAATAGTATCTGATTCTTATGGAGCATTGCCAGGGGCGTATATACAACTAGAGGGATATGAGTATAATACTAGAGCAAATTTTGATGGAGAATTTTCTATGACTATACATAAAAAAGTATTAAGTAACAAACCGATTCTTAGTGTTTCGTATATAGGCCATGAAATATTCAAAATAGTAGTAGATAAAGAAATAGGATTTCTTAAAATAGAAATGTTAGAAAATGTAGATTTGATGGGTGAGATTGTTGTTATAGAGAAAAAAAACATATTTGAAAAGATAGCGTGTTTATTTAAAAGAAAGAAAAAATAAGTATTTATAGTTAATATTGTGTTTTGTGATCTTATAATGTCAAAAAAAACAAGGTAAAATATAAAATGAGGTAAAGGGTTAAAAAACCACGGTATATATATATGCGGAGGTTTTTTTATTTATATTTGCAAAAACATTTTTTATTATGTATTTATTTATAGGTGGTCCCGAGTTTTTTATAATAGCAATATTAGTTGTCATGCTTTTTGGAGCTGACAAAATACCAGATATAGCAAGAACTTTAGGTAAAGGTATTAGGCAAGTAAAAGATGCTACCAATAGTATTAAGAAAGATATAATGGATAGTGCTGATATAGATGGATTGGATACAAAAGATATCACTAAGGAAATAGACGAGGTAAAGAAGACTATTGACGAAATATCAGGTCCAATAAAAAGAGGACTTAAATAAAAAACATTAAATGAATAACAACGATATACTACGTAAGATAAGATATACATTCGATTATGACGATGCTAAAATGATAGAAATATTTGGTTTAGCAGAAGTTACTGTGAAAAGATCGGATATTAGCGATTGGCTAAAAAGAGATGACGATCCACAAAACAAAGTGGTTCCTGATCAAGAAACAGCTGTGTTTCTTAACGGGTTTATAATATTGAAAAGAGGCCCTAAAGATGGAGCTAAAGATATACCAGAGAAAATAATAAACAACAATATAGTACTTAGAAAACTAAAAATAGCTCTTAATACCAAAGATACTGATATGATAGAAATATTAGATTTGGCAGGTTTAAGAATTAGTAAACCAGAGTTAAGTGCTTTTTTTAGAAAGCCAGACCATAAACATTACAGGAAATGTCAAGATCAGTTTCTTAGAAACTTCCTTTATGGAATGGACTTAAAATATAACAAAAAAAGAAAATAAATCTCTAAAACGGGATAACTACTAAAATATGATTGAAAGGCATTCGTATTTTATATTTAAAAAACATTAGAATGAATAAATTTGAAGACTTTAATATATCAAGTCAATTAAAATATGCTATAGAAGATTTGTCTTTTTCGGATCCAACTCCTATACAATCAGAATCTTTCCCTGTAATAATGTCGGGAAAAGATATGGTGGGTATAGCACAAACGGGGACAGGTAAAACCTTTGCATATATGTTGCCTATATTGCAAAGTTTGACATATTCTACCCAAAAAGACCCTAGAGTACTTATATTAGTACCTACTAGAGAGTTGGTTGTGCAAGTAGTAGACCGAATAGTTGAGTTTACCAAATATATAGATAGCCGAGTGATTGGTGTGTATGGTGGAGTAAACCTAAACACTCATAAAAATATGGTGGCTGAAGGTTGTGATATACTAGTAGCTACTCCAGGTAGGCTTTACGATTTGATATTAGGACAGTCTTTGAAGATGAAGCATATTAAGAAATTAGTGGTCGATGAAGTTGATATAATGCTTGATTTGGGTTTTAAATTTCAACTGGTTAATATCTTTGAATTATTACCTCCGAGGAGACAAAATATATTGTTTTCGGCAACTATGACAGAGTCGGTTGAAGCTCTTATAGATGGTTATTTTTTGAATCCTATAAAAATAGCAGTAGCCGTTAGTGGTACTCCTCTTGATAATATAGAGCAAGAATGTTATGAGATTAAAAACTTTTTCACTAAAGTAAACTTAGTTAAGCACTTCTTGGAAGATGAAGAAAAGTTTTCGAAAGTATTAATATTTGTTGCTTATAAGCGTATTGCAGATAGATTGTTTAGGCTTTTTGAAGAGCAATTCGGTTATTCTATAGGTGTATTGCACGCAAACAAAACTCAAAATTACAGATTGAAAGCTATAGAAAACTTTGCTAAAGGTAAGCATAGAGTTCTTATAACTACCGATGTAATGGCTAGGGGTATAGATATAGATAAAGTGACAAATGTAATAAACTTTGACGTCCCTAAGTTTGCCGAAAACTATATGCACCGTATAGGAAGAACTGGTAGAGCTAAGGAAGCAGGTCATTCTGTACTTCTTTATACTGAAGATGAAAATAAAGAAAAAGATGCTATAGAGAAACTGATGAACTATACTATTCCTCTTTTAGATTTGCCTGAAGGAGTAGAGATTTCTAAAGAATTATCTCCTGAAGAAAGACCAGAAAATGAAGAACTGAAGCAAAGACATAAAAAGAAGGAAATATATATTGCAGGTGCTAGTTTTCATGAGAAATCAGAGAAAAACAGTAAAGTAAATACAGGAGGTTCTTATAAAAGAGAATTGGCTAAGAAATATAAAAAACCTCAAAGAAGGTATGAGAAAATTACTAAAAAGAAGAATAAGAAATAATTTTTTCAGATGAAAACAATAAGCCGTACGCTTTATCAAATATGATAAACGTACGGTTTTTTTTTGTTGTAGATACGTGAGGAGGTGTGTGTTAAGTAGGAGTAGGTAATTGTAATCTAGTTAAGTATACTTTGTTTTAATATGTATAAAGCAAAATAAAATAAAGGAAAAACAAGTGAAGAAGTGGCTTCTGTTTCTGAGTTTGGAGGTCTTAAAGGTAACTGGTTTTTATTCTTTCTCTATTATGTCTATAGTGTTGATAGAATCCTTTTTAGAGTGAATATTAGATAGAGGCTTTCTTATGAATTGGTTTGAGAAGTTGTTTTCTAAAACAGGTGTAGCAACTGTATTAGCAGTGTTATTGCAAGCTATGATTTTCGGCATACTAACTATTTGTATGAACGTTCGGTTACTGTGGGGCTTATAGGTGTGGTTATGGATATAGCTTATATGTTGTTCGGGAGGAATTTATGGGCTCTTATAATAGTTCATTGTGCATTGAATACTATGTGGATTGATAGAGTATAAAGCAAAAAAAATGCAGATAAAACATAAAGTTCCAATCTGCATTTGTAAAATAGGGGTGGAAGATGGGTCTCGAACCCACGACCTCCGGCACCACAAACCAGCGCTCTAACCAACTGAGCTACATCCACCATTTTTGCGAGTGCAAAGATATGCTTTTTTAATGTAATTATATAGTTTTTTTGTGTTTTTATTTTAAAAATGTAATTTGGAGTAATTATCGGTATAAAAACATAGTTTTTAAGTATGTTTATTAAAATATTTTTAAATAAAAAAAGCTAAGTGTAAATGAATACACTTAGTTTTTAGATTCTACAATAATGTGGGGGGAATTATATTATGGTCGAATTTCCTAAATTTATATTTTCTTTATTGAAAAAATTTTCTTCGGGGTTCAATATAGTCTCAGCTATAAAATTACCTACCGAAGTAGTACTAAACTCGTTAGTTTTATTCAAATCAGGGGTTAAAATACCCTTATCGATACATACTTCTACAGCTTCTCTTACTACTTTTGCTTCTATAAATAAACCAAAATGCTCTAACATCATAGCTGCAGATAGTATCGATGCTATGGGGTTTGCAATATTCATGCCAGAAGCCTCAGGATAGGATCCGTGTATAGGTTCGAACATAGAATATTTGTATCCTATAGATGCCGAGGCTAGTAAACCTATTGATCCTGAGATGACACTAGCTTGGTCTGAAATAATATCTCCAAACATATTTTCTGTTACTATTACGTCAAATTGCTTAGGGTTTAGTATCATTTGCATAGCTGCATTATCTACAAATAAGAAAGAAACTGCTACTTCTGGAAATTTCTCAGCCATTATTCTAACTCTTTTTCTCCAAAGTCTCGATGTTTCTAATACGTTTGCCTTGTCTATAAGGGTAAGTTTTTTTCTGTCTCTTTTGCTGGCAAACTCAAAAGCTAGCTTTATTATTCTATCTATTTCTTCAGATGAATATCCGCAAATATCTTCGGCATAATTTCCGTCATCGCTAAGTTTTTTTTCTCCGAAGTAAATACCTCCTGTAAGCTCTCGGTATATAATAAAATCGACCCCAGTAATAACCTCTTCTTTTAAGTTAGACTTGCCTAATAACGATTTGTAAGTCGTAAGAGGTCTAATATTAGCAAAAAGACCCATCTCTTTCCTCAGTTTTAATAAGCCTTGTTCAGGTCTTATTATCGCATTAGGATCGTTGTCGTATTTGGGTGTGCCTATAGCTCCAAATAATATAGCATCGGTGTTTTTGCATAAGTCTAAAGTTTCATAAGGTAGAGGATTTCCTGTTTGGTCTATAGCTATAGCTCCCACCAGTCCTTCTCTGTATTCAAACTTGTGCCCGTACTTTCCTGCTACGGCATCTAATATCTTTATTGCTTGCCTGGTTACTTCAGGTCCTATACCGTCTCCTGATAATACTGCTATTTTCTTAATCATATATATGTATTTTTTTCAAATTCTTCTATCTCTTTTCTTATGTTTACCAAAAAATCGATATCATCATAACCGTTTAATAAACAAGTTTTTTTGTAAGCATCTATATAGAAACTCTCTTTTATATTTAAACTTTTCACTTCTATTACTTGCTCTTCTAATTCTATTTCTATATTAGTTTTAGGCTCTTTCTCTATCAGCTCTAATATCAATTTAAGCTTTTCTGCGTCCAATTGTATAGGCAATATACCATTATTTAAGGCATTACCTTTAAATATATCAGCAAAAAAACTAGAAACCACTACTTTGAAGCCATAGTCTTTGATAGCCCAAGCAGCATGTTCTCTGCTTGACCCACAACCGAAGTTGTCCCCAGCAACCAATATACTACCCGAATATTTATTATTATTTAAGTTGAAATCAGATTTTGGTTTATCATCTTTATCGTATCTCCAGTCTCTAAAAAGGTTTTTTCCAAATCCTTCTCTATCGGTCGATTTTAAGAAACGAGCAGGTATTATTTGGTCGGTATCTATGTTTTCTATAGCAAGAGGAACTGCATTACTTGTTAATTTTACAAACTTTTCCATACTATAATATTGTTTTAGTTATATCTATTATTTTACCTTCTATAGCAACACTAGCCGCTACCAAAGGGCTTGCCAAAAGGGTTCTTGCTCCTTGCCCTTGTCTTCCTTCGAAGTTTCTGTTCGATGTAGAAACACAATATTCATTCTTAGGGATTTTATCGTCATTCATAGCTAGGCAAGCCGAACAGCCAGGCTGCCTAAGCTCGAAACCTGCCATTTCAAAGATGTCTTGTAAGCCTTCGTCTTTGATTTGTTTAGCTACTTTGTGGGATCCAGGAACTATCAAGGCGTTTATATTATCGGCCTTTTGCTTGCCTTTGATATACTTGGCAACTATTCTAAAATCTTCTATTCTAGAGTTGGTACAACTACCTATAAACACATAGTTTATTTGTTTGTTTATAAGGCTTTCTCCTGCGTTAAAACCCATATATTCTAGAGATTTATGGAAAGAAGTGTTGTCTATATTAGGTATAGAGTCAGTTATTTTAATTCCCATACCAGGATTAGTTCCATAGGTTATCATAGGTTCTATATCGCTAGCGTCAAAACTATACTCCTTATCGAATACGGCCTTTTCATCGGTTTCTAAAGTTTCCCAATATTTTATTTTGTCATCTAGTTCTTTTCCCTTAGGAGCGAATTCTCGGCCTTTTATATAGTCGTAAGTTTTATTATCGGGAGCTATAATTCCTCCTCTGGCACCCATTTCTATACTCATATTACAAACGGTCATCCTACCTTCCATACTCATGTTTTCGAATACATTACCTGTATATTCTGCAAAATAACCAGTACCTGAATTGGTGCCTAGCTTCGAAATTATATACAAAATAACATCTTTAGGTGAAACTCCATTAGCTAACTTACCATTAACCGATATACGCATACTCTTAGGTTTTTCGGTAATTATGCACTGACTAGCAAACACCTGAGCGACCTGACTAGTACCTATGCCAAAGGCTATAGAGCCAAATGCCCCATGGGTCGAAGTGTGACTGTCGCCACATACCATCGTCATTCCTGGTTGAGTAATGCCTAGTTCTGGAGCTATTACGTGTATTATTCCGTTGTATTTATGTCCTAAACCATATAGCTCTATGTCGTTTTCTTTACAGTTTTTAGTAAGCTGGTCTAGTTGATTTCTTGACATAGCATCTTTGATAGGTAAATGCTGATTTATGGTTGGTGTATTATGGTCGGCAGTGGCAACTATTTTGTCTTTTCTGAATAGATTAATCCCTCTGCTTTTTAGTTCTGAAAAAGCTTGTGGGCTGGTTACCTCATGTATCAAGTGCTTGTCTATATATAATACTTGCGAACTTCCGTTTATAGATTTCACAATATGACTATCCCATACTTTATCGAAAAGTGTTTTATTTTCCATTTTGTTTATTCTTAAAAAATATTAAGCCGTAGCTGTTTGTAGAATACTACATTTATTCATTATTTGATGTAGGTCGTTATCTACAACTTCTCTTTGGGCATCGGCATATTCCAAAAACACAGGGTAAGACATGTCTAGTTGGTCTTTGGTCAGCTCATAACCTATGTTTTTGACTCTGTATGCTAAGGCTGCTCTACCGCTACGTGCAGTAAGTATTATAGATGACTGGTTGACACCTACGTCGTTAGGGTCTATTATTTCGTAAGTTTCACGGTTTTTTATAATTCCGTCTTGGTGTATTCCAGAGCTGTGAGCAAAAGCATTTTCACCTACTATGGCTTTGTTGGCTTGTACAAACATACCCATTTTGTCTTGAACCATTTTACTTGTTTCGTTAAGCATTTTGGTGTTTATATCAGAATATAATTCTAATCTAGGATGTTGTTTCATTATCATAACTACCTCTTCGAGCGAAGTGTTACCTGCTCTTTCTCCTATTCCGTTTATAGTACATTCTATTTGTCTGGCTCCGTTTATGGCTCCTGCTATAGCGTTGGCAGTAGCTAAGCCTAAGTCATTATGACAATGTACCGAAAGAGTTACGTTTTCTATTCCTTTTACGTTTTCTGCCAAATATTTTATTTTGGCTCCATATTCGTCTGATAAGCAATATCCAGTTGTGTCGGGTATATTAAGTACTGTTGCTCCTGCTTTTATAACCGCTTCGCAGACTCTTGCCAAATACTCGTTAGAAGTTCTACCTGCATCTTCGGCGTAAAATTCTACATCATCCACGAAGCTTTTTGCGTATTTGACAGCATCTACAGCTCTTTCGAGTATTGCCTCGGGGGTAGAACGAAATTTATGTAATATATGGCTGTCCGAGGTTCCTATTCCTGTATGTATTCTTGGGCGTTTGGCATGTAATAATGCCTGAGCAGCCACTTCTATATCTTTTTTGTTAGCTCTGGTTAGTCCACAAACTACTGCGTTTTTTACGGTTTTGGCTACTGCTTCTACCGACTCGAAATCTCCAGGAGAAGAAACAGGGAACCCAGCTTCTATAACATCTACTCCAAGTAAGTCTAACTGCTCGGATAGTATTATTTTATTCTCTTTATTTAACTTGCATCCTGGTACTTGTTCGCCATCTCTTAGAGTTGTGTCGAAAATTTCAATCTTTTTTCTGCTCATAATTAGTTTTTTTTTATCACATTTGACAATTCAAAATTAAGACTATTACGCTTTTTGTAAGATTGATTTATGGCTAGTTTACTATATTCAAACTGGGGAATAAATTAATCAATAGCGTATTATATTCTTATTGTTAATGTTTTAACCTAATAAAAAATACGATGGCTAGTGCTAAAAAAGATAATCTTTACGAGTTAGTTAATTCTTTGTCTAAGTCCGAAAAACGACAGTTTAACTTATATATTGGTAGGTTCGATGCTAATCATCAGTCTAATTTCATGGCTTTGTTCAATGTTTTAGGTAAAACATCCGAATATAATGAAGATTTTATACTTAAAAAAACTTCTATAAAAAAGCAACAGTTATCTAATACTAAAGCACATCTGTATAAGCAAATATTGATTAGTCTTAGGCTCAATCCTTTGCATCAAAACACTTATACTTATATAAGAGAACAGTTAGATTTTGCGACTATATTGTATAGTAAAGGTATGTATAAGCAGAGTTTGAAGATACTTGACAAAGCTAAGCAATATGCTTTAGAAAACTATATATCGCATCTGGCTTATGAAATAGTAGAGTTAGAAAAATCGATAGAATCGCAATATATAACTCGTAGTATGAACGATAGAGCCGATGTTTTGGCTGTTCAGGCTAAGGAGTTGAGTCTTAGAAATGTACTTATAAGTAAACTGTCCAATCTTTCTCTTCAATTATATAGCCAGTTACTAAGGATTGGTTATGCTCGTTCCGAAGAAGATATAGTGCTTCTGAAACAATATTTTGATGCTAGAATGCCTAAGATAGATATTCATAAATTAGGAGTTATGGAGAAACTGTATTTGTATAAGGCTAAACTATGGTATAGTTTCGTTACTCAAGATTTTTTATCTTCTTATAAAAACTCAAGAAGATGGATTCTTCTGTTTGAAACTAATCTGAAACTAAAGCAACTCCATCCTGTTTTTTATATAAAAGGATTTAACTATTTGTTAGAATCTACGTTTATGGTACAGAAACCTGATAAATTCAGAAAATACTTAGAAGAGTTTAAAGAAAATATAGATGATAAGTCTTTCCTTTTTAATGAAAATACCGACTGTCTTTCGTTTTTATATTATAATTTACATAAGATAAATTTGTTTTTTATAGAAGGTGAATTTACTGAAGGAACATTGTTTATACCTGAATTACTAGAAGGATTAAAGAAATATGAAGGCAAAATAGATGCTCATCATACTATGGTGTTCAATTACAAAATAGGTTGTCTTTATTTTGGAATAGGCGACTATGAAAACTCTATAATTTTTCTTAATAAAATAATAGAAGACAAAACTCTTAAAATGAGAGAAGATTTACTGTGTTTCTCTCGTATATTGAATTTGGTGGCTCATTACGAAGCTGGTAAAGATGGTGATATAGATAGACTTATAAAATCTACATATAAGTTTTTGTTAAAAATGGACGATATGCACGAGGTGCAACGCTTAATGATGGATTTTTTGAAAAGATTAGTATATTTGTATCCACATGAGCTGAAGGGAGCTTTTCAAGATCTTTATAATAATTTGAAGAGATATGAAAATCATCCTTATGAGAAAAGAGCTTTTTTATATCTTGATATTTTATCTTGGTTAAAAAGTAATATGGAAGGAGTTCCTGTAGAACAGATAATTAAAAATAAAATAAAAATCGGTATAGATTTTTAAAACGAACTATAAAAAATGGATTTCAAAAAGACGGAAGAACAAGAGATGATTTCTAAGGCAGCTATAGACTTTGCTGAAAAAGAAATAAGACCATTCATAATGAAATGGGATGAAAGTGAAGAATTTCCTGTGGAAGTATTCAAGAAATTAGGAGAACTAGGCTTTATGGGAGTATTAGTACCCGAACAATATGGAGGTTCAGGGCTTAGCTACCACGATTATATCGAAATAATAAAAGAAATATCGGCTGTTGACCCTTCGATAGGGCTTTCAGTTGCTGCGCATAATTCACTTTGTACTGGGCATATATTAGCTTTTGGAACCGAAGAACAAAAAAATAAATGGTTACCCAAACTAGCAACCGCAGAGCATATAGGTGCTTGGGGGCTTACCGAACACAACACTGGTTCCGATGCTGGTGGTATGGCTACAACTGCTGTAAGAGAAGGTGATTATTATACGTTAAACGGAGGTAAAAACTTTATAACTCACGCCATAACTGGTGATATAGCAGTAGTAATAGTAAGAACTGGCGAAAAAGGAGATTCTCACGGTATGTCTGCTTTTGTGGTAGAAAAAGGAACTAAAGGTTTTACTTCGGGTAAAAAAATAAGCAAACTAGGTATGAGAGCTTCAGAAACTGCTGAATTGTTTTTTGATGATTGTAAAATACCTGTAGGAAACCTATTAGGTAAAGAAGGTGACGGATTTATACAAGCTATGAAAGTATTAGACGGAGGTCGTATATCTATAGGTGCTTTGGCTTTAGGAGTTTCGGTAGGAGCATACAGAGCTGCATTGAAATATTCTAAAGAAAGAGAACAATTTGGGAAAGCTATTAGTAAATTTCAAGCTATAGCATTCAAACTAGCCAATATGGCTACCGATATAGAAGTATCAGAACTATTACTACATAAAAGTGCTTACCTAAAAGAAGCAGGAGAACCTATGACCAAAATAGGAGCAATGGCTAAACTTTACGCTTCGGAAGCTTGTGAGAGAATATCGAACGATGCTATACAGATACATGGAGGTTATGGTTATACCAAAGATTTCCCTGTGGAGAAATTTTACAGAGATAGTAAACTGTGTACTATAGGTGAAGGTACTTCCGAAATACAAAGAATAGTTATATCTAAAGATTTACTGAGAGATTAGTTTTGATTAATATTATGAGGTTGTAAAAGAGGGTGTTGATGTTTTGATATTCTCTTTTTTTTAGTTTTGAAAGGTTGTGTTTTTTATTTTTTTTTAAAAAAGCACATATTTTAATTAAAGAAAAGCTCTAGTGATAGTCTTATTTGTATGATTAAAAAGAGTATAATGGATACTCTGTGTTCTAGATATTTGTTGTTTAGTGTATCTTAGGTTGTTTTATGTTTCTGTGTATCTGAAATGTAGGGGGATAATTATTTTTACTCAGTAAAGTGAAAATAATTAGATAAATAATGTAATTGAAAAGATATATATGGCTTGTATATAGGTGTTTATTGATGTGTTAGTGTTATTGTTTTGAAAAAATAGGCAATGCTATATTTTATTGGTGAAAGTCATAGATGTACCTACTTTTAATTTTATTTATCAATCATAAAACATTACTTTTGCTTTAGTTAAATACCTAAAAACATTTGACCTCACTATAAAAAAATAAAAAATGAGCATATTAGCAGAATTAGAAAACAGAAGTGGAAAGAAATGTGAACTTTGCGGTTCTGACAAAAACTTAAATGCATATCAGGTACTGCCTAAATCGGTAGGAGGTTTGGATGAAAACTTATTGGCATGTGGTACTTGTTCTGACCAGATAGACAATCCTGATAATACCGATTCTAATCACTGGAGATGTCTTAACGATAGTATGTGGAGTGAATTTTCTTCGGTAAAAGTAATAGCTTGGCGTATGCTTAACAGGCTTAAAAGCGAAGGATGGCCAGCAGAACTTTTGGGTATGATATACTTAGAAGATGAAGATTTGAAATGGGCTGCTGCTACAGGCGAAGGAGTTAGCGAAGAAGATCAGGTGATACACAGAGACTCTAACGGGGCTATAATTACAGCAGGAGATACTGTGGTTCTTATAAAAGATTTGGATGTAAAAGGAGGAGGTAACTTTACTGCTAAGCGTGGTACGGCTATTCGTAATGTATCGTTAGTGCATGATAATTCGGAGCATTTGGAAGGCAAAGTAAATGGTGTACACTTAGTTGTATTAACCAAATTTGTTAAGAAATCGTAAGAGAGAATTATTAAATACCTAAGTATATAAGATATTAATGAAACTACAATTTTCCATAATAATACCTATTTATAACCGAACAGAAGAGCTAGACGAACTGCTTAGTACTATAGAAGTACAAAGTTACGAAGGTAGCTTTGATATTACTATTGTAGATGATGGGTCTAGTGTTAGTTATAGTGATATTATTGATAAATATTCCGAAAAATTAGATATTAAATATTTCTATAAAGAAAATACTGGACCCGGTTTATCTAGGAATTATGGGATGAATCTGGCTAAAGGTAATTATTTTATAATATTAGATTCTGATTGTTTGTTGCCTATAGATTATCTGAAAGAAGTAGAAAAAGCTCTTAAAGATAACTATACAGATGCTTTCGGAGGACCAGATGAGGCTCACGATTCTTTTAATTATACTCAAAAAGCTATAAATTACGCTATGACATCTTATCTTAGTACAGGAGGTATTAGGGGGAAGAAAAATACAGCTGGGAAGTTTCAGCTTAGGAGTTTTAATATGGGATTGTCTAAGCATGCTTACGAGGTTACTAAAGGTTTTTCTGCCGATAGGATAGGCGAAGATATAGATCTTACTTTTAGGCTTTGGAACAATAATATAGAAACTCAATTAATAGAAAAAGCTTTTGTTTATCATAAAAGAAGAGTTGATATTACTATGTTTTACAAGCAAGTAAACCAGTTTGGGAAGCAGAGACCTATACTTAATAAAAAGTATAAAGGAACAGCTAAGCTTACTTATTGGTTTCCTAGCTTATTTATAATTGGTTTAGTTTTTTCTTTGGTGGTATTATTACTAGGAAATAGTTTTTTTATAAAATGTTATTTGCTTTATATAATGGCTGTTTTTATAAATTCGACTTACAAAACAAAAAACACAATAATAGCTGTGATGAGTATATATACTGTTTTTATACAGTTTACGGCTTATGGAACAGGCTTTTTACAATCTTTCATTAAAAATAT
The DNA here is from genome assembly GCA_013215105.1 of Flavobacteriaceae bacterium. Classification (GTDB taxonomy): domain Bacteria; phylum Bacteroidota; class Bacteroidia; order Flavobacteriales; family Flavobacteriaceae; genus DT-33. The sequence goes on along the minus strand of JABSPL010000189.1, from coordinate 79,140 downwards.
TAAAAAATAAAATCATGTTTGAAAACAAAAATACCGATAGCACTAGTATATCTACTTTAGGAGAATTCGGACTTATAGAACATATAACTAAGCATTTCGAAATAACTAAAAATAGTACTATAAAAGGAGTAGGAGACGATTCTGCTGTGCTTGATTATAAAGATAAAAACACCTTAGTAACTACCGATATTTTGGTTGAAGGAGTTAATTTTGATTTGTCTTATATGCCATTAAAGCACTTGGGGTATAAATCGGTAATGATGAGTTTATCGGACATTTATGCTATGAACGGAACTGCTAACCAGATATTGGTTACTATAGCTATATCGAACAGGTTTCCTTTGGAGGCAGTCGAAGAGTTGTATTCGGGTATACAATTAGCTTGTGAAAAATACTCTATAGACATGGTTGGAGGAGACACCAGTTCGTCTAACAAAGGACTTATAATAAGTATAACCGCGATAGGTGAGGTAGAAAAAGGTGAGCAAATATATCGTTCGGGAGCCAAACAAGGTGATTTGTTGGTTGTGACTGGAGACTTAGGAGCTGCTTATTTAGGTTTACAAGTTTTAGAAAGAGAAAAGCAAGTTTTTCAGGTCAATCCACAATCGCAACCCGATTTGGAGAAATATTCTTATTTGGTAGAAAGGCATCTTAAGCCAGAAGCCAGAAAAGATATTTCTAAACTTCTGAAAGATATGGGAGTAAAACCAACTAGTATGATAGATATTTCGGACGGACTTTCTTCTGAAATAATACATTTGGGAAGGCAATCAGGAGTAGGTTGCTCGGTTTATGAAGACAAATTACCTTTAGACCCTCAGGTTATATCTACTTGTGAAGAATTTGAACTTAACTCTACAACTATAGCTCTTAGCGGTGGTGACGATTTTGAATTGTTATTTACAGTATCACAAGACGATTTTGATAAGATAAAAGGTAATCCACATATAAGCGTTATAGGGCATATGACCGATAAAAGTAATGGTTATAACCTTATAACTCGTGCCGATCAAAGTATTCCTTTGACTGCTCAAGGTTGGGATGCTACATTAAAGAAGGAAAAAGAATAATATATTTAAAATAAAAAATGTCAAAATTCAGAATTATTATATGTTTGATGATTATCGCAATTGTAGGTTGTGATGAAGAAAATGAAACTACCCAAGAGGTAGATTTAAAAACTGTTATAACAAATATGACTGTATTTGATGAAGAGGGGAAATTAGATGTAGAGGTAGAATATTTGGAGTCAGGAGATATAGAGATAACAACTCCTTTCGATATTGATATAAGGTCGGTTATAACTAAGTTCGATTTAAGTCAAGGGGCTGTTTCAGAACCTATATCTGGTTCTGTTGTTGATTTTTCAGATGGTGGTTTTAAACAATATACTATTAGTCAAGACGGAGTGGAAAAAGGAACTATAAAAGTAACCATAAAAAGAGTTTTTAGTTATAAGACCGATTATATGGTATTAAAGGAGCTTTTGAAAAATGAAATACCTTTTGAACATGAGGTAAACAATATAGTTTGGAAAGAAAATATAGATGAGGTTACGCAGGAGGATATACAATATATAATAAGGGTATTAGGTAATGGTAATTCGTTAGATGAAGAAAAAAGAGTAACCGAACTTCTGTTAACAAGATTGTTTATAACCGAATTACCATCGTATATAGGAGCTTTAGATAAGTTAAAAGTGTTTAATATAGGAAGTAATAACTTAACTTCTCCTCTTAATGAAAGTATAGGCGATCTGTCAAACTTGGAACACTTATATTTAGATCAGAATGAATTAACTTATTTACCTGAAAGTATGGGTAAACTTGTCAACTTGAAAGGGTTGGATTTAAGGAGGAATGGATTAGAATCCCTACCGCAAAGCATAGGAGATATGACTAATTTGGAATATATATATGCCTCAGAGAATAGGTTAGAATCGCCTCTTCCCGATAGTTTGGGCGATTTACAGAATTTAGAATATCTATACTTATACAGTAATTTATTAGGGGATGTCCCTGAGAGTATTACTAACTTATCTAAACTTAAAGGGTTGAGATTGGGAGATAATAAGTTAATATCTCTTCCTAATGACATAGGCGAGCTAGTTTTATTAGAAAACCTCTCAGTTCCTCTTAATCAATTAAAGAATTTACCCGAAAGCATAGAGGATTTAGTTAACTTATGGACATTGAATCTGGCTAAGAATAAATTTACTAGTTTACCTACAACTATAGCGAGTCTAAATTATTTAATCATTTTAAATATATCTCAAAATACAGATTTAAAATGTTTAGATTCTTCTATATGGAATATAGCTAACAGTCCTCAAGAGTGCTATATAAATTATGAAGCATCAGGTATCTCAGGCTCTAATGATATTGATTGTAGTAATTAATATGATCAGATAATGAATAAGAAAACGAAAAATAGCTTAGATAACTATTTTCCGTTTTTTTTTGTATTACAATACCTTCACCGATAAAGTCATCTGGAATGAAGCTACTAGTTCGTTTTCTTTATTAAAAGCTTCTACATCTATATTTTTATTTATCCGTTTTTTTTCACTGGCAGACTGGTCTATACATTCTTTTATTAGTAATCCTTGTCTGCATTTGAAAATAACGTCTGATTCTGCTCTTTTTAAGAACTGCATGTTTGCCGACTTGAAAGCAAAAGACATTTTCTGTTTGTTTTTGGTGCTATAGTAAAAAGCAAACAGACCAGAAGTTATATCAGCACCTACAGCCAAAGCTCCAAAGTACATAGAATTAAGATGATTTTTGGTTCTTCTTCGTAAAGCTATTTTTACAATCATTTCCTCGTCGGTTAGGCTTATTAGCTTCGGTTTACAGTAATGAAGTAGCGGTATTTTGAAAAATCCCAATAGCCATAATTTTCTACGCATTATTTTTAGATTATCCTTCATAGTTACTTGTTAATTGGTTTATAATTTCTTTTAATGGTTTTATTTCTGTTACATATTCTATAGATGGACCTGCGCACCATACAGTTTTATAAGTACTCGAAAAAGCTGATTTTTGTAAAGTTTTCATTCCTTTAGCAAACACAAATGCTTTTACCCATTTTTTTATTTTTTTATTTTTATTAAGTAATTTTTCAAACCAGTTTTGCTCTGTACCTGTTTGTTGAACATAAGGAGTGTTTATTACGGTACAAGGTGTTCCTGATACTTTTGTTGTTAGTATTATGTCCTTAGCACCATAATCTACACAGGCTTGTTTGTATTCGTCCGATACAGGAGCTTCTTTACTTGCTATAAAAATACTTCCCATAGACACTCCTGCAGCCCCTATACTAAGCATAGCTTTTATTTGTTCTCCTGTAGCTGTTCCTCCTGCCGATATTATTGGTATACTACAGTTTTTATGGAGTTCAGGTATTAATTCGGTATACGATTTTGGTCCAGAATGCCCTCCTGCTTCTTTGTTGACAGCTATTATTGCATCAGCCCCTAGTTTTTCTACTTTTTTGGCGAATTTAAGATCTACGACATCGCAAATCACTTTTGTACCTACGGCATGAGCCATTTTTATAGTTTCTTTGGGGCTTCCTAGTGAAGTTATTATATATGCTACTTTTTCGTTACAGCATATTTCTAATTGTTTTTTGTAGTTAAAATTAGATTTATTAACGATTAGATTTATGCCAAAAGGCTTGTCACTATGTTTTTTTAATTCTCTAATAGCAGTTTCTAATTCTTTTAAAGAACGATAATTCATAGCAGGTATGCAGCCTGTAATTCCAGAATCTAGTGCTATTTTGGTCATATTAACATCTGACACCAAAAACATAGGGGCCATTATTATAGGATGTTCAATATCTAAAATATCGGTAAGTTTGTTTTGTTTCATATATTATATTTTCAAAAAAGATTAGTTTATTTATTTCTAAAAATAGTTAAATATATCAATATATTAAGTGTAAAGTTTTAAATATTTATTTTTTTAAGCTTTAAATATTTATGGTAGTCTGTATTTCAATTATATGTAATTATAAGGCGTAATTTTGAAAATACTATAAACAACAGACTAAAAGTATAATTTAGAAACAACGAGTAAAGCCTAGTGGTCTTCGGGCTATAGGGAAGTCTAGTGTCATTATTATTTCGTGAGACCCTTTGTCGCTAATTCCTATGTTTGCTACTGTATATCCGTAAGAATATCCTAATTTGTAAAATCTAGACATTTGTAAATTTATCATGGCGTTTATAGACTCTTCTAATCTATAAGATAATCCAAAGTCAAATTTGTTTAATTGTATTACGTTAGCAGATACTTCTATACTTAAAGGTAAAGTGTATTCTTTTCTGGCTAATAAAGCTCCTTTTAAACGAAATTCAGAGTTTAATTTCATAACATATCCTCCTATTATATAGTAAGTAGAGTTTTTGGATAAAGTAGTTATATTTCCATTATTTCTGGTAAAATAATAAGATTCTATGATATTAGGAGCTGATAGTCCTAGATAGTAGTTGTTTGTGTAATAAAATACTCCTACTCCAAAATTAATAGACGTGTTATCTATGTTTTCGTAGACGCTAGGGTCTACGAAATCAGAGGTGCTTGGTAAGTTTGATAGATTTATGTTAAGAGCAGTGAGCCCTGTTTTTACACCGAATGCAAACATACCTTTTCGTCCGAGCCTTAGTTTGTAAGAGAAGTCAGCATGTATACTGGTTTCTTTTGTTGGTCCTGTCTGGTTAAATACGGTTGATAAACCTAAGCCTAATCTATGGTTTACAGGGACGTTACCCGATAAAAGAAGCGTTTTAGGAGCTCCTTCTACACCTGTCCATTGAGACCGGTTTAATAAAGTTAAATTCAAAGAATTTCTAGACCCTGCATAAGCAGGGTTTAGTACGGTCATGCTGTTAGTATATTGTGTATATTGTATGTCTTGCTGCGAAAACATTAATTTAAAACAAAATAAAAGTAATATTGAACTTGATTTTCGTAGCATATTTTTCAGTTATCTAACAAATATACGTTATTATTCTAAGATAGAGTCTATTAGATGTTTATATTTATTTAACTAATATTGCATTTGTTACATATACCAAAAGCTTGTATATCTAGACGTTCTATTTTGTGCTTTTCTAAAGATATAGTAATAGCTTTGTCTAGTTCAGAACAGAACAATATATTGCAACTTCTACATTTGAAATGTATGTGTTGTTGGTAAGGTGTGTCTTTGTTTTCTTTAGAAAGAGCATATTTAGATTCCTCTCCGCTTATTACTATTTCATGAATAATGTTTTTTTCTATAAAACTTTTGATAGTTCTGTATAGTGTGACTCTATTGTAGCTGCTCAACTCTTGCTCTATAACGGAAAGAGGAATAGCATTTTTATGACTATTAAAAATTTTTAAAACATCCCTTCTAAATGGAGTTTGACTTATGTCCTTGTTTTTCAGTGTGTTTTTCATTAAAAAATTTTACATGTAACATCGTTGCAAATACTGGGGTTTTATTAGTATGTTTGCAACGTGGTTACAAATATAGTGATAAATAATAATAAATAAAAATGAATAAAATAATAATATCGGCAGTATTAATATTGATATATAATACTGTTTTAGGTCAGTCTTTTAAAGGTGAAGTTCTGGATTTTAATAAAAAACAGCCAATACCTTATGTGCAAATATATTTCCCTGAACTAAAAACAGGTACTACTACAGATAAAAATGGATTATTTGAAATACTAAATATTAACCAGAAAAAAATAAGAATACAAATAGCATATACAGGTTATGATATAATAGATGAGATAATTAATATAGAAGAAGTAAAAAACAAAATATTTTATCTGCAAAAGGGGCATTTTGATTTGAAAGAAATAATAATATCTGTACCAAACAGTAGGCTTCAGGGAGAAAGTATAGTGAATATAGAGCATTCTAAGATAATGAAGTTACAGGAGAATTCTCCTTCTACACTTGCAGAGGCTATAAGTAATATACCGGGAGTAGATCAAAATACGACAGGAGTAGGTATTGGTAAACCGGTTATAAGAGGCTTGTCAGGTAACCGAATTGTGGTTTATTCGCAAGGTATAAGAGTAGAAAACCAGCAATGGGGAAGCGAACATGGATTGGGAGTTGGTGAAGTAGGTATAGAAAGTGTAGAGGTGATAAAAGGGCCAGCTTCTATGCTTTATGGTTCCGATGCCTTAGGGGGGGTGATATATTTTATTGACGAACGATATGCTAAACAAAATAAGATAGAGGCTTTTGTGGAAACCAAATTTATGTCTAATACTCTAAGTTCTATTCATAATATAGGTGTGAAATTAAATAAAAAAGGATTGAAATTGAATGTTTTTGGTTCATACTCGTCACATGGAGACTATACTGTGCCTAATGGAGATAAGGTTTTTAATACTCGCTTCGATGAATCTAATTTTAAAACATCTATAGGTTTTAGTACCGAAAATTGGATATATAATATACGTTATAGTTATCTTAAGAATAATTTTGGAATAGTGGAAGATGCTATATATAGCGATTCTAACAATAGAGATTTTATTCTTCCTTTACAGACCATACAAAATCATTCTTTGAGCTTTGAAAATAATATATTTATAGGAGATTCTAAAATAAATATGACTTTGGGTTATTCGAATAATTTTAGAGAAGAGTTTGAAGATGATATAAATGAAAGGGCTTTAGGTTTGAAACTAAGTACTTATACATATGATATCAAATGGAATTCACCTTTATATAGTGATGTGTTCAGTTTTATAGTAGGTTCGCAAGCTATGAGCCAAGAAAACAGAAATAATGGAGAGGAAATATTGATACCTAATGCTAAGACTACAGATATTGGTTTGTTTACATTGGCTAATATTAATTGGGGTAAATTACAATTTCAAACAGGACTTAGATTAGATTATAGAACTATAAAAACTGAAAAATCCGTTAGCGAAGAGACTATTATACCTAGCTTAGAAAAGTCTTATAATTCTATTAATTTTTCGGTAGGAGGAGTTTATAAAGCAGATAAGTATAAAATAAGAGCTAATATTTCTAGTGGTTTCAGAGCTCCTAATACTTCCGAATTACTGTCTGATGGAGTGCATGAAGGAACTAATCGTTACGAAATAGGTAATTCTAATTTAGTAAACGAAAATGCTTTACAATTTGACTTGTCATATGAATATAAATATGAACATTTTGATTTTTCGGTAAACACTTTTTATAATACTATTTATAATTATATATATATATCGCCAACGACAGAGTTTGTAGAAGGTAATTCTGTATTTGAGTACTTGCAGACAGATGCGAGGTTGTACGGAGGGGAATTGTACTTACATTATCACCCTCACTCTATACATTGGTTACATATTGATAGTGATATATCGACAGTAATAGCTCAAGATAATAATGGTAATTCCTTGCCTTTAATACCTCAAACTAAAATTAATACTAGTGTTAGTGCCGAAATATCAAGAGGAGGTAAGTTTAATGTTAAAAATATGTTTATTCAGAATATTTATAAATTAGGACAGAGCAATATAGGTGTTAATGAAACTAGAGCCTCGGCTTACAGTCTTATTAATATAGGTGTTAATATGGAAATAAACACCAAATACAATCCTATATTGGTTAATACAGGTATTAAAAACATATTCAATACTACTTATATAGATCATCTTTCTAGGTTTAAAGATATGGGTATTCCTAATGTAGGTATTAATTTCTATATAGGACTTAAGATTAATTTGAAAAGTTAGTTTATGTTTAATACACCTATAGTTTATATATATAAATGTATTTATTATAGGTGATTTAACTGTTTTTAATTATTTTATAATAAGGAGGTGATTTAAATACGTGATTATAAGGCATAAAAAAAACAGATTTAATATTATTAAATCTGTTTTTAAAATGAAGGGTAGAAGATGGGTCTCGAACCCACGACCTCCGGCACCACAAACCAGCGCTCTAACCAACTGAGCTACATCTACCATTTTTACGAGTGCAAATATACGTTCTTTTCTCAATAAAACACTAGCTTTTTTAAATTAATTCGGATAAATTTTTAACAGCAATATATCTATCTGAATTAAAGCCTTCTGCATGTTCTACGTTTATAATTCTACCCAAATCTTGAGCTCTGTATTCTATACTATCTAAAAAGTTTTTAGAAGTTATAGGAGAATTAGGCTCTTTACTGTTCGCATCATAAAACTGAGACGAATAAGCCATAACAGCTTCTTTCTTTTTATTGATATAACCAGTTACATCAACAACAAAATCAGGTTCTATGTTTTGCCATTGTATATATCTGTATACGTTTTTAGGTCTCCAATGTTCTTGGTTTTTATTATTGAATTTGGTTTCTATTTTTCTTAAACCAGATAAGAAACAAGCGTCAGAACATAGTTTGGAAGCTTTTCCGTGATCGATATGCCTGTCGTATTTTGGGTTTATCAATACGATGTCTGGTTGGTATTCTCTTATTATTTCTATTATTTTTAGTTGATTTTCTTCGTTGTTTTCAAAAAACCCATCAGCTAGTCCCAAATTAATTCTAAATGATAAGTTTAATACATCAGCTGCTTTTTTAGCTTCTAGATCTCTTATTTCGGCAGAACCTCTAGTACCTAATTCTCCTCTGGTAAGGTCTAATACTCCTATTTTTTTACCTAAACTTATCTCTTTTGCTATAGTAGCTCCACAGCCCAATTCTATATCGTCAGGATGTGCTCCTATTGCCAAAATGTCTATTTTCATTCCTTGTTTTTTGTACGTATTAAATAATAAAAGTAAAAATACAATGTTTTTATCTTAAAATTGACTATATTTGTTAAATACTTCAAAAAAGCCTATGATATAAAATTACTTAACCAAACATAATGCATTTAGTAAACACTAACAATAGTTGGTCTTTTCTAGTATATGTTCATAAGTATATTTAATATGATAGCTTTACAAATTTCCGATTCTGACTTAGTAGCCAAATGTGTTAAAGGATGTGATATGTCCTTAAACCTAATTGTAGAAAGACATAAAGATAATCTTTATCGATTTATATATTCAAAAACTAAAGATAAATTTTTGACTGAAGATATACTACAAGATAGTTTTATCAAAATAATTCACAATATCAAATACGATAAATACAAAGAGCAAGGACGCTTTTTGTCATGGGCTATGAAGGTTTCTAATAATTTGCTAATGGACCATTACAGGAAAAATAAAACAAAATTGGTTTACGATTATACTAACTATAGCATAACTGCTAATGTCAAAGATAGTAGTTTGGATATAGAATCGTACCTTATAAAAACTCAAGACGAAAAAGACCTTATAATAAATATAGAGAAATTACCAGAAGAGCAAAAAGAGGTAGTTTATATGCGATACTATAGGGAAATGAGTTTTAAAGAAATATCAAAAACGACTAATATTAGTATAAATACAGTCCTGGGGCGTATGAGGTATGCTATTATTAATTTAAGAAAAACTACTATAACGTGTTGATTAAATAGTGTTTTATGGGCAATGAGTTTATGTTTTATAAAAACAATTAATAAAATTACTTGCCAGGCTATGTGTACTGAGTGAAACTTTAAAAACTGTTTAGTTTTACGGAGCTACTATCTATATTTTGGCTATTCAAAAAACTATTAAAACCGTTCAGGTCGTCATTAGTTATAAATATATGAGTAGGGGATATCTTGTTTTGACTAATTGTTTTGTTTTTAATTAGTATAGACTTGGTTCTATTGGCTATAGCCTTACCAGAGTCTATAATATTTATTTTATCACCTAGTATTTGCCTTATAATAGGTTTTAAAAACGTATAATGAGTGCAACCTAATACTAGGTTGTCTACATTTAGCTTATCTAAATTATTGATATAAGAAAACAATAAATCATACATTTCAGGGCTATTTATTTTGTTTGCTTCTATCAATTTGACCAATCCATTACCTTCTATAGTATGTACCAATGTTTGTTTTTTGTAAGCAGTAGATGTTTTGTTATATAGGCTGCTTTGCAGTGTGCTTTTGGTCGCTAATACGGCTATACTTTTGGTTAGGCTTAGTTCTATAGCTGGTTTTATAGCTGGTTCTACTCCTATAAAATCAACCTTAAATTTACTCCTTAATATATCTATAACATTAGTGGTGGCAGTATTACAAGCAATAACTATAATTTTAACTCCTTTACTAATTAAATATTTAGTAATAGAAGTAGCTCTTTCAAGTATAAATTCAAAGCTTTTGTCTCCATAGGGAGCGTTTAGTTTGTCGGCTATATATATATAGTTTTCATTAGGTAATAGCTTGTTTAGCTCTTGCCAAACAGAAATACCTCCTATACCTGAATCAAATATACCTATTGAATTTTCGTTTTTCATATTATAAAAAAAAATCCTGCCAAAAATAGCAGGATTTATATATTGTTACTTCTAATATTAGTTTATACCTAATTCTTTTTTTACAAGACTAATTATATCTGTTCCTTCAGCGATTATAACTCCTTTACCTGGAGAAGAATCTAAAATATAAGAATATCCGTTGTCTTTAGCTACTTTCGCTATAGCATTCTGAGCTTTTTCCAATATAGGGTTAAGTCCTTCGTATTCTTTCTTTTGTAATTCTTCTTGAGCTGTTTTTACTAAGCTTTGTACTTTAGCTTGGTCTTGTTGTAACTCTCTACCTCTTTTTTCGTTCTCGATAGCAGATACAGTTTTAACTTCTCCTTCGTATTTTTTTTGTTTGTTTTGTAAGTTCTCACCTGCAGTGTTTATGTCTTTGGTATAAGTCTCCTGTAGAGATTTCATAGCTCCTTGCAAAGCGATAGTGCCTGGCATTATAGCTATAAGTTCTTGTACGTTTATATGTGCTACTTTCTGAGCGTTAGCTGCTGTCATTCCCGATAGAGTTATTGCTATAGTAAGGATTAAAGTCTTGAAAATTTTCATCGTATTAGTTTTATTTTTGTTAATTTATTATTTGATACTATCTTTTTTCTTTTTTGAAGGATTCTTTTTGGCTAGTCTTTTTTTTCTGTTCTCTTCTGCAATAGCTTTCTTTTTAGCTATTTTAGTTTCTAATATTTTCTTCTTTTCTGCTTTTAACTCTAATCGAGCCTTAGCAGCTTCACTTATTTTTTTAGCCTTGTCTTCTTTCTTTTTAGTAGTAACTATAGTTTTATTAATCTTATTAATTACTGCGGTGCTAATATCGTATTTTTTGTTATTATACAAAAGAATTAAGTCACTAGATTTTGAAAAAACAAAGTCATACTTCTTTTTTTTGGCAATATCGTTTATAGAATTGTAAACAAGATCCAAAATAGGCTCTACTAATTGCTTGTTAAGAAAGAACATATCGCCCTGAGGTCCAAAATAAAAAGACCTTTGCTCGTTTAAATTATCTTGCTCAAAGACTATATCTTCTTCTCTCTCTTCTATTAGGTCTGTAGTTAACAATGGCTTTTCATTTTCCAAATCGGTCTTCATTATCTCTATTTTACGAGTCAATTCGTCCAGTTTCTTATTCCAACCTGTTACCTTTTCGTCCAATAATACTTCTGCTTGCTTATATTCGTGCAAGTTTTCTAGTATATAGTTAATGTCTACATAAGCTATCTTTTGACCTTTCTGAGAAAAACCTGCTATAGTAAACAATAAACAGTATAAACTTATAAAATTCTTGATCATAATAATTTAGTTTACACAAATATATTAATTTTTTCGGATAAATTATAATTGCGAACCTATTATAAAGTGCGTTTGCCATCCTGAAGGAGTATTAGAACCAAGTACTGGGTCAAATCCTTTAGCAAAATCTATCCCCAAAAGACCAAATGCAGGCATAAATATACGTATACCTAACCCTGCCGATTTCTTAAGCTTAAAAGGGTTGAATTTATCGAAACCATCGTAAGAGTTACCAGCCTCAAAGAAACCTAACAAATAAATAGATGCACTAGGTTTAAGAGTTACAGGGAAACGAGCCTCTATAGTGAACTTATTGTATATAGTACCACCTGCAGCCGAAGATAAACTAGAATTTTCATAACCTCTAAGAGCTATAGCCTCTCTACCATCTAACTGATAAGTTCCCATACCATCACCTCCTACAAAATATCTTTCGAAAGGAGAATCTTCCAATTCACTATTATATTTACCTAGATAACCCAATTCGAAATTAGTCATCATTACAAACTTACCTACCAAAGGAGTGTACCATTTACTCTTAAAACTAAGCTTATAGTACTCTAACCATTTGTATTGTTCAGGATTAACGTTGTCTGGATCATCATTGTCAAAAGCACTATAATCAACCCCATTAAAAAGAGAATAAGGTAAAGTTCCCTTAAATGTAAAGCTCATGTCCGAACCTGTTTTAGGAAATATTCTACTAGGTCCAGAAGAGTTTCTACCTATGGTTGCCTCATAAGATATATTATTTAACGTTCCTTGAGTTAAGCGTTTTCCTGCTACTGAAAGACTATAGTTGTTTAAGTCATATATCTGGAAATTTAATGACTGACGTAAAGTAAAAAAATCATCGGGCCAAGTAAGTCTTTTACCTAGTCCTAAAGTAATACCTACGATACTCATTTTATTGTTTTTGTTGACCGTACGTGTTGACGGATCTACCTGGTACTGGTTAGAGTTATATATAGAAAATGAGAAAGACTGTGGCTTTTTACCCCCTAACCATGGCTCAGAGAACGAAAAACTGTAAGTACTATAGAATCTACTTGTCTGTAACCTCAATGCTAAAGTCTGTCCATCACCCATTGGTAGTGGTGAATAAGATTTTTTGTTAAATATATTTCGTATAGAAAAATTCTTAAAGTTAAGACCTAAAGTACCTATAAATGTACCTCCACCATAACCACCTTGTAGTTCTATCTGGCTAGCACTAGTCTCTTCTAAAGTATATTTTATAGCAACAGTTTTGTCTTCGTAACTGTTTTCAGACAAGTCAGGGCTTATGTTTTCAGCATCGAAATAACCTAATTGTCCAAGCTCACGTAGAGTACGTATTATTGCCGCTTTGTTATAAAGTTGTCCTGGCAATGTTTTTATTTCTCTTATTATTACGTGGTCATGTGTCTTATGATTACCTATTATTTCTATTTTAGATATAGTTGCAGGCTTGTCTTCACGTATTCTTATCTCTACATATATAGAGTCATTTATTATTTTGGTTTCTACAGGAGTTACCGAAGAAAACATATAACCGTTGTTCTGATAAAGAGTAGCTATATCATTGGACTCAGGACTACCATCGCCCATAACTCTTTCGTTTAATATTTTTGCGTCAAAAACGTCTCCTTTTCTTATTTTCAGAAGGCTTTGAAGCTGTTTGTTGTCGTATTTTACGTTTCCTACAAAAGATATATCACCAAAATAATATTTCTGACCTTCTTCGACTTTTATTTTAAGGCTGATAGTGTTGTTTTCGTTTCTAATTATAGTATCTGATAGTATTTTGGCATCTCTATATCCCATACTATTGTACTTAGCTATTACTCTTTCCAAATCATTATCAAAGTCTTCTCCTATATATTTAGATCTTTTCCAAAAACGTCCAAAGAATTTCCTTTTGGTCTTCTTCATCGCTTTTCTTAGTTTTTTGTCTTTTACTAAGCTATTACCATCAAAGTCTATTTTTGCTATCTTTACTTTGTCTCCTTTATCAACTAGTATCAACATCTTAGAAGCGTTAACTTCTGTAGTGTCTTTTAGAGTCGAGATATTTACTTTAGTATTCAAATAACCTTTGTCTACATATTCTTTGGTCACAAAGTTCTTAGAAGTTACCAAAAGATTATCAGTAATCATCTCCCCAACTTTTATATTCATCTCTTTCAACAGAGACTTAGACTTAGACTTACTTACTCCGATTATTTTCACATCGCTTATCTGAGGTAGCTCTATTACTGCTATTTCCAAATAAACTTTAGAGTCTTCTATCTTGGTGAAATAGATATTAACCGAACTAAATTGTTTGGTCTCATAAAGTTTTTTTAAAGCACTAGAAAGTTTGTCTCCAGGGAGTTTTATTGCTTGCCCAACTACCAATCCACTGTGTATCTTTACGGTTTGTTCGCTGAATTTGATTAGCCCCGAAGTCGTAATACCTCCTAAAATGTAGGTGTTACCTTTTTTAAATTGTGAAGAATCTTGTTCTTGAGAAAAAACAGTGAAACTTAAAAAACTAAAAATTACTACTAAAAATATATATTTATTGCTATTCATTGATATTCTAAATTTGTTCGCTGGTTTTTCCAAATCTTCTCTCTCTATTTTTATATTCTTCTATTGCCTTAAAGAAATCTTCTTTTCCGAAATCGGGCCATAAAGTATCTGTAAAATACAATTCGGCATAGGCTATCTGCCACAAAAGAAAATTACTAATCCTTTTCTCTCCACTTGTTCTTATAAGTAAGTCGACATTAGGCAAATTAAAGGTATATAAATGGTTATTTATAATTTTTTCATCTATTTCTGTAATATTTAACTCTTTTTTTAACACTTTTTCAGATACTACTTTGACAACATTTATAAGTTCGTCTCTAGAACCATAGCTCAAAGCTATAGTTAGAGTCATCTTATCGTTGTCTTTAGTGCTTAGTATAGCTTGGTCTAACTTTTTGTTTACCTTATCTGGTAGTCTGCTTCTTTCTCCTATAACCGAAAGTTTTATTCCGTTTTCGTTAATAGAATCTACTTCTTTTAAAATAAATTCCATTAACAAATCCATTAACATACTTACTTCTAACTTGGGTCTATTCCAGTTTTCCGAAGAGAAAGCATATAAAGTAAGGCAAGAAACACCAGTTTCCATAGCCGCTTCTATAGTCTTACGCACCGAAACAGCTCCCTGTCTATGACCGAAAACTCTTTTTTTGCCTAAGCCCTTAGCCCATCTGCCATTGCCATCCATTATGATAGCAACATGCTTGGGTATGTTTTTAGTTGTATTACTCACTTAATAGGGTTTTGTTTAATTTGTTTTTATATAACAAGGAGCTCTTCCAAATGTATATATTAATGTTGCTCCTGTGTTCATAAACCAATCGTTTTTGTTAGCTTGGTCTATTCCTTCAGCATATGTAGTCTTTGCAAAAACATCTTTATCAATATCTAAGTCGTCATGAAAAGTATAATTAGCTGTAAACTCTATAGCAAAAGCCCAATTGTTCTTTAAACGACCTTTAAAACCTATTCCAATAGGTACAGAAAAACCTATTTTCTCATAGGGTTCTAGCTTCGTACTATCATCTAGCCTAAAAGTAGAATACGTAAAAGTAGAAAATTGGAACAAGAAATAAGGTGTGTAATTTTGGGTTATATTATATTCCGATAAATTGTAAGAATAAAAATTAACCTCTATACCTCCTGCAAATTGTATTAAATTGTAATCAGAGACCAAACCTCTTTTCACTCTTGATTGGTCATCAGAGTCTAGATCGTTATACGATATATTATAATAGTTGATATCAGCTCTCAAGGCTATTCTGTCGTTTAGGTTGTATTTTAAGATACCACCAAAACTGACAGTCTCTAAGTCTAAAATCTTATTATCTCCTAAATCCCCTACAAAATTAGCTCCGCCAAACTTTATTCCTAGTTCATATATCTGTGCATTAGATATATAACAAGTCAATATCAGCATTAATGAGCAAAATAATTTATTCATCTTTTATTTTTAAAAAAACAAATATAATTAATTCTAGCTCTTATTAAAATCTATATTGATACTATTTATTACAGTAGAAGTTATGTTACTTGTTTCTAGCATCTTTACCCCATAACATTTTATTTCTTAAAGTTTTTATAAAGCTATTTTCGTTCAATAATATTGTAGAAAGAGTAAATGAAGCTTTTCGGATACTCAAAACAGTATCATTATTCAAAGTTATAGATCTAGAATCCATGGAAACCAAAAAGCCAAATTCTCGACTACTTGCTTTTACTTTAATATTAACGTCGTCGGAAATAATTAAGGGTCTTATATTAAGGTTGTGAGGAGCGATAGGTAGCAGAAGTAAATTTTTGGCTCTAGGGCTTATGACTGGTCCGTTACAACTAAGTGCGTAGCCCGTAGACCCTGTAGGAGTAGAGACTATCAGGCCATCTGCCCAGTATTTGTTCAAATGCTCATCGTCCAAATAAACATCTAAACTCATCATAGATGCCGTGTTTTGTCTGGATATAGTTATCTCGTTTAAGGCGTATAAGAAGTCGTTATTATATGTTTCGTTGTCTTCTATTTCTAATTTCAAAAGACATCTTTCTTGTAAAGAATATTCTCCTTTTGTTATTTTTTCTAAAGCATTTTCTAGCTCATTATTGTTTATAGTAGCCAAAAAACCTAAGCGTCCAGTGTTTATTCCTAGTATAGGTATATTCTTGTCTCGTATAAATGTAGTTGCTCTTAGTATAGTTCCGTCTCCCCCTAAGGTTATGAATAAGCTGTATGAACTATCTATATCTTCGTAAGTCGAAAAAGTAGATAGATTATCTAGGTTTATATTAGAGTTTTTGAGGTTTTGATGTAAACCAGACTCTATTACTATCGATGCTCCTCTTTCTCTAAGAAGATTTACTAATTCTATTATTAAATCGGTGTTACTATTCTTATAATAGCCATAGATAGCTATTTTCTTAAATTCAATCATTAAAACTCATGTATTTACGCATGAAATCGGCTTTGTCTTTTATTTCTCTTATATAGATGTCTTCACCGTCATTTTCTATTACGTCATATTTATATCTTCTCAATCCTTCTGTTATCTCAGCCAGATTATTGGTCTGAATTTTTACAGAAATCACTATATTATCCTCTGTTTTGTTAAATACAAATATACCTAATAAACTGGAACCTGTCAATTCTACTATCTGAGATATTTCCATCATAGAGTATTTGTCTTTGTTTTTGCTAACTAGTAACACAACTCCTTCGTCTTTGAAATAAGGAGTGTCAAACATAACTTCCATAACGTCACTGAGTTTGTAGTACCCCAAATAAACTCCATTATCATCGGCAACAGGTAGTATATTAGTTTCTATATAGGTGAATTGTCTACATAAAATACCCCATTTTTCATCTTCTTTTACATAGAAAAATTGCCTTTTATAGTCAGGAAAATCCTTTAAAGTAGCGTATTTGTGTTTGAGAGTAATCAAATCTTTCTTACTTAATATACTCCATATTTTACCGGAATCTAATACTATAATGTGTGAATACATATATCCAGACATTTTATCAATAGCTTCGATAGTTTTATCTTCTAACGAAAAAGTTAAAAGATCTGTTGACATGTATCCTTTTAAATTCATAATAATTATTTAATAATTGATGTAAAGATACTAACTTTGCAAAAGATAAGTATCAAAAAAAATATAATGACTAAACTTAGTGTAAATATAAATAAAATTGCAACATTACGAAATTCTAGAGGAGGGAATGTTCCAGATTTGTTAAAAGTAGCTTCTGATATACAGAATTTTGGAGCTCAAGGAATAACCGTGCATCCTAGGCCTGACCAAAGGCATATAACTTATAAAGATACCTTAGAGTTACCTAAAATAATAACTACAGAGTTTAATGTAGAAGGGAATCCTATAGATGAATTTATAGAATTGGCACTAAAAGCTAAGCCTACTCAAGTTACCTTAGTCCCCGATTCTATAGATGCTCTTACTTCTAATGCAGGTTGGGATACTATCAATAATCAATCTTTTCTGTCTGAAATAGTTTCTATATTCAAAAAAGAAAACATTAGAACTTCTATTTTTATTGATTCGGATAGTAAAATGATAGAAGCAGCTGCCAAAACAGGAGTTGATAGAATAGAGTTATATACAGAAGAGTTTGCTAGTCAGTATAGTATAGGTAACCTTAAAGGTATAGACAAATACACTCAATCGGCTATTTTAGCTAATGAATTAGGTTTAGGAATAAACGCAGGACACGATCTTAATCTTCAGAATATAAAGTTTTTTAAAGATAATATACCTAATCTCTTAGAGGTTTCTATAGGTCATGCCCTTATTGCAGAATCTCTTTATTTAGGTTTGGAAAATGTTGTAAATATGTATTTAGATAAATTAAAATAATATGTTGCATTCAAATATAATAGGCGATAATAAGAAGAACTTAATAATCATTCATGGGTATTTTGGTTCTGGAGATAATTGGAAAAGTCTAGGGAAGAAATTTTCCGAAAACTTTAAAGTACACTTAGTAGATCAAAGAAATCACGGTAGAAGTCCGCATTACGATGAATTTAATTATCCTATTATGCGTGATGATTTGTACGAATACATAGAGTATCATAAACTTACTGATATTTACGTATTAGGGCATTCTATGGGGGGGAAGACGGCTATGTTTTTGGCTTGTAAATATCCGGATTTGATAAAAAAACTAATAGTTGCCGATATAGGACCTCAGCAGTACGAACCTCACCATACATTGATTTTGGATACTTTAGGAAAAATAAACTTTGAAGTGCTAACTAGTCGTAAATCAGTCGAACAAGAATTGGAGAAAACGATAAAAGACTTCGGGACTAGACAATTTTTACTTAAAAATTTGTATTGGAAAACTAAAACCGAATTAGGTTTCAGATTTAATTTAAACAGTATAATAAAAAACAAACTAGTAGTAGGAGAGGGGTTGAGTAACGAAATGAATAGCTCAATATCGACTTTGTTTTTGAAAGGAGAAAAGTCAGATTATATATCCGAAAATGATACTGATAAGATTAAAAAACATTTCCCTAATTATCAAATAAAGACAATAAAAAATGCAGGACATTGGTTACATGCCGAAAATCCTAAAGATTTTTATAATGAAGTTATGAGTTTTTTTGTCTAAAAAAGCGGAAATTTGCTAGTATAATTGAATAAAATGAATAATTTTGAACCTATGAACAGAATATATATAGTGTTATTGTTTGTTTTTGTAATGAAAACTAATGCTCAAAGCGGAGAATCATCATCTGTAAAATGGAAACAAATAGATACTGAAAAAGTGAAAGTTGTTTTTGCTACAGGTATGGAGTCTCAAGCTCAGAGAGTAGCTAATAAAATACATGAAATACTAGAAAATAACACCGAAAGTATAGGTGGTGATTATAGTAAAGTTTCTATTTTATTGCATAATAACACCACTGTTACTAACGGTTTTGTAAGCTCTTTTTTTTTTAGGAGTGAGTTTTTTATTTCATCTCCACCTCAGAGTCATAAGGGGATGAGTTCTGGAGATTGGGTAGAATTACTGACTATACATGAGTTTAGGCATGTGTTACAATATGCTAATTCTCAAAAAGGGATTTCCAAATGGCTTAGGGTTATAGTGGGTGACTACGGACTTTCGACTAGTGTTTTTCTTGCTGCTCCAGACTGGTTTTACGAAGGCGATGCTGTTGCTACTGAAACCGCACTAACCCTTTCGGGTAGAGGTCGTAATCCTTATTTTACAGCTCATCAAAGGGCTATACTTAAAGATGGAGAAGACTATAGTTACTCTAAATATAAAAACGGTTCTTATAAGGATAAAATACCTAGCTATTATACTCTGGGTTATCTGATGTCTAATTATGCCAGAAATAATTATGGTAACAATATATTAAAAGATGTTTATAGTCAAAGTAGTAGTCTGAAAGGGAGTTTTAGTCGTAACCTTGATAGGGAAACAGGATTAAATACCGAAGAGCTTTTTAAAAAAAGTTTGACCGACTTGCATAAAAGGTATTCTAGTAATATTAATAAACAAAAGATAACTATAACAACTCCTTTAATAGAAAGAAATAAAAATAAAGAATATGTGAATTATTCTAATCCTAAAATGGATGAAGGTATTGTTTATGCTATAAAAAGCGACATGAAATCGTTACCTAGATTGGTTAGTGTAAGCCAAGAAGGATTGGAGGAAGAAATAGTAGAAATAGGGAATATTCAATCAAGTAATTACTTTTCTGTAAGTAAAGGTATGGTTGCTTGGAGTGGGTACAATTCCAGTGCTAGATGGGAACATAAAAACTATAGAAATATAATTGTTTATAACATAAAAACTAAACACAAAAAACAAATAACGTTCAAGTCTAAATACGTATCACCTAGTTTGTCCGACGATGCTAGTAAAATAGTTGTTGTAGAGACCAAAAGTGATATGTCTAACAACTTGGTTATATTAGATACTGAAACTGGTGAAGTATTGAAGACTATCAATTGTGATTTTCTTCCTGTTTTTCCTAAATGGAAAGATAATGCCTTGTATTTTATAGCTAGAAATGATTCTAAAAATAGTATCAAAACATACGATTTGAACACAGATATCTTTGATGATATAAGCCCAGAAACGTATATTAATTTCAGTAACTTATCTTATAAAAGCGGGAATTATTATTTTAGTGCAGGTTTTGACGGTGTCGATAATGTATATAGATTCAATGCAGAAAACAAATATTTAGATAAAGTTACTTCTGTGTCTATTGGTGCCTATGATGTTTTTGCTAATGAAGATAGGGTGATGTTTTCGGAAATAACAAACAGTAAAGGCGCTGAACTTAGGTATGTAAATATTAATGATATTGACTATAAGCGTGTAGGATTTGATATAAGTCTAAAGCCAGAAATAGAAAGTGATCTTTTGGCTATAAAAACTATAAAAGAAGATATTAAACCTAGTGATTATAAAAGTGTTTTGTTTAGTGTGTCTGATTATAAAAGATTTAGGAATGCTATAAATATACATTCTTGGGGTGCTTATTATTCGGGCAATACTATTAATACATATGTTTTGTCCAATAATTTATTGGGTGACTTAAGTGCAGTGGGTAATCTGTATTATAATTTTCAGACTAAGACGGCAAGGACCGATGTTTTGTTGCAGTACTCTAAGTGTTTTACTGTTTTTAATGCGTCTTTAGGGCAAGTGTTGAGTAAACAAAAATATCACAGTTATCTCGAAGAAGGAAAGCATAAATTAGGGGTTTTGAACTGGGACGAGAAAAAATACAGCTTAGGTTTGGAATTCCCTATGACTTTTAATAAATATAGTTACAGTCAACAACTTAATCTTAAAGTTAACTTTATTAGCTCTAGTATAGAATATAATGACAATCAATTATATAATTATAATACTAATAATATAGAATATAAATTATCCTTTTCTAATTATAAAGCCATGTCTTATAGAGATATTATACCTGCTTTTGGTCAGAAAATAGAAGTAGAATACCTGAAAAATATAGACGGAAATTCAGAACAATTTATGTTTAACTCTTGGCTATTGTTCAAAGGGTTGGCTGAAAATCATAATTTTTTTATAGGTGCCGATTATATGTTTAAAACAGTAGGTAGTAACAACTATTATTTTGACGATAAATTTGTTTATTCCAGAGGCTATCAGTCTTTGCCTTATAATGATGATATTTATAAACTTAGTTTCAATTATACTTTACCTCTTTTTTATCCCGATTTGAATGCTTTGGGGTCTATTTATATAAAAAGGATTTACGCTAATTTGTTTTATGATATGTCTAAAACAAATAACATTAAAAAAACAGAATTTTCTAGAAACTATGATTCTTACGGAATAAGTCTGAAGGCTAATATTAATGTTTTAGATAAAATACCTCTGATGATATCTTATAATTACTTTTTTTTGATAAATGATGAGTTTTTACCAGGTTTGAAAAACAGTACAAATAGTTATTTTAGTTTTATTTTAGACCTCTAAATATATCAAAGCCTCAGCAACCACAAATGTACTTCCTCCTATATATATGGTGTCCTCTGGTTTAGCTATGCGTATTGCTTCAGCTATTGCTTCTGAAACTGAATCTAATATTAGGTGTTTCAGCTCTTGTGCTTTTAAACTGTTAGCAAGTATGTTGACCTCTAGTCCTCTAGGGATGTTGGGCTTACAGGCCAAATAATATGCGCCTTTAGGTAATAAAGATGTTATATCGTCAGTGTTTTTGTCTTTTACCATTCCTAAAACAAAATACAAGTCTCCTTTTACTTCTTGTTTTAGTTGTTCTATGGTGTATTTTAACCCCTCTTTATTGTGAGCGGTGTCTAATATTATTTTAGGATTATCTTGTGCTATTTGCCACCTGCCCATCAAATTTGTGTTTTTTACAACATTAGATAGTCCTGTTTTTATATTAACTTCACTTATATTCCAATAGCTATTGCTGTTAAGTGTTTTAATGGTAGATATTACTGTTTTTATATTGTTTTTTTGGTACAATCCTTTCAGGTCACTAGTTGTATCTGTTTTTAGATTACTTGCTATAGATATCTTAGAGTTGTTCTTTTGGGCTATAGTTCTAAAAATTTCTATTGTTTCTGCTTGTTCTTCGCCTATTATAACTGGTGTATTAGGTTTTATAATACCTGCTTTTTCTTTGGCTATATCCGCTAGATTATTTCCTAAAAACTGAGTGTGATCCAGTCCTATATTAGTAATTACCGATACTTCAGGATTTATTATATTGGTGGAATCGAGCCTACCCCCTAGTCCTACTTCTATTATTGCTATATCTACTTTTTGGTCTCTGAAATAAGAAAAAGCTAAGCCTACTGTCATCTCGAAAAATGAAAGTTCGTTTTTGCTGAAAAAAGATTTATTCTCTGATATGAAGTTTATTATATAGTCTTCTTCTATGTCCTGTGAATCTATTTTAATTCTTTCTCTGAAATCTTTGAGATGTGGCGAAGTGTATAATCCAACCTTGTAACCTGCCTCTTGCATTACAGACGATAACATATGACTAGTCGATCCTTTTCCGTTGGTACCTGCTATATGTACCGATTTGAATTGGTGTTCAGGGTTTTTTAGATGATTAGAGAGCAATATTGTGTTATCTAAGTCGGTTTTGTATGCTGCGGCTCCTTTTTGCTGATACATTGGTAATTGAGAAAACATCCAGTCTAGAGTCTGTTGGTAGTTCATTGTTTTTAGGGTATTCTATTCTGTTACAGAGAAATGATATATTATAAATCCTGTTTGACTTTTGGAAGTATTGTCGTTTGTAGTGTTCCAAACTGTAGCTAAAGCCGATTTTCTTGCAGCATCTATTAAGCATTTTGCAGTATTGGTGGTGCCTCTTTCTCCGGGTATTGCACTTGTCACTTTACCATTATTGTTTACTGTTATTTTGACAACTACGGTTCCTTCTTCGTTGCAATTTGGGTTTATTATTTTCTTGGATTCTACGCTTCTTCCCGATAGTCTGTAGTTTCCTCCTTCTGAGCTTCCTGAACTCCCTAAGTAGTTTTTTGATTTTTCTACACCGTATTTAATACCTCTTTTCCCTTGTTCTCCATTATCACCTTTGCCTGTTTGGTCTTCGGCATTGTTTAGGCTCGAAAGGGCATCTAGTATGCTTTTAGATGGTTTTGGTTTCTCTATTGTTTTGACTTCTTCTACTTTATTTATTTCCTTTTTTCGCTCAGTTTTTTCTTTGATTATAGCTTGAGATTCTTCATTTTCACTAGTCAATAATTCTTCTTTTTTTGTTTCTTTGGAAGTTTGCTCTACAGGTTTTTCAGTATTTTCTTCTTTAGAAATTTTTTCAGAATATGAATTGCCTCCTATTTCGGTATTTCCTAAACTGATAACAACTCCATATTCTTCGGGAGGATCCATAAAAGGCATTCCGAAGTTAAAAATAACTAACAATGCCATAATAGCTATCAAGGCAGTTAAGATTACTGATTTCACTTTGTTTTTGTCGTTTATAAATTCTAACATTTATTTAGATTTTACAGCCAATATCATTTTCATTTTATTTCTTACAGCTATATCTATTACTTTCATTACATTTTTGTAATTAGTAGTTTCAGCTCCTCTTATAACCAAAACAGAGTTAGTGTTTTCTGAAAACAAGCTTTTTAATTGGCTTTCAAGATTTTCAAAAGGTACAGCTGTTTTGTCTATATAGTAAATAGAATTTTCGGTTATAGTAATAGAAACATTACCTTTACTTTCGGTTTTTCCTTGCGATTTTGGTAATGGTACGTCTATAGCACTTACTGTTACTAAAGTGGATGTTATCACGAAAAATATTAATAACAAGAACACTATATCGGTCATAGACGACATGTTGAAACTAGGGCTTATTTTATTTCTTCCTTGTATTTTCATTTTTTAGAAGGTTTTAAGCTGGTTCGTTTAGTAAATCTAAAAATTCTATAGATTTTTCTTCCATAAAATGTACAGCTTTATCAGTTTTTACAACCAGATGATTGTAAGTTATATATGAAATAATACCAACTATAAGCCCTGCAACAGTAGTTGTCATGGCAGTATATAATCCGTTAGAAAGCAATTTTATATCTATCTGTCCGCCTGCGTTGGCTATTTCGTGTATGGTAAGTATCATACCTGTGACTGTACCCAAAAAACCAATCATAGGTCCTATGCTCGATATAGTTGCTAGAATACTTACGTTTTTTTCTAGCTTATATATTTCTAGTTTCCCAGCGTTTTCTATAGCACTATTTATATCTTCTAGTGGTTTTCCTATTCGTGTAATACCTTTGTGTATAAGATTAGCCGCAGGGTATTGACTTTCTTGACATAGTCTGATAGCTGCGTCTATGTTTCCATTAGCTATATTATCTCTTATTTTATTCATGAAATTGCTATCCATCTTTGTTACCGATTTCAAAGCGAAATAACGTTCAAAATAAATATACATATTGACAAGTAATAACAAAGCTAAGATTCCTATTATTATTTGACCTCCAAGACCTCCTTGTATTATTAATTCATATATACTAAGAGTTTTTTCTTCGGAAATTGATTCGCTGTATTTGTCTAGTTCAGATTCTTGTAGTAAAGTAAAAAACATAAAATATAGTTAAGTTATTTAGATGTGCTAAAGTAAAACATATTACTAACATTACAAGATAATTTAGTGCTTATATCAATATAATATATGACTATTTTTTTAGTTGTATTAGTGGTGTAAATAATAAGTGTTTGTTTTTTTGTTAAATTAATGTAGAAAACATATATTTACAGATTAAGTGAATGACAAAAACTAATCGTATAACAGTTTAATTAGTAAAACAATAAGACTGTTACCTTAATATATATATATACTATGAGCTGTACTAATTGCTCTACTAAAGATAACGGAGTGCCAAAAGGATGTAAAAGTAACGGTAATTGCTCTACAGGAGGCTGTGAGAAATTATCAATATTTGACTGGTTGTCAAATATGACTTTACCTTCTAATCAGAAACCTTTCGATATCTACGAAGTTAGATTTAAGAATGGTAGGAAACATTTTTTTAGAAATTATAAAGAATTACCTCTAAGTATGGGCGATTTGGTAACTGTAGAAAGTAGCTCTGGTCACGATGTGGGTAGTATTTCTCTGTCAGGAGAACTAGTGAAAGTACAGATGCATAAAAAGAAAAAACTTAAAGATAGCGCTGAAGTTCTTAAAATATACAGGAAATCGAACCAAAGAGATATAGATACTTGGCATAAATATAGAGAAAAAGAAAAAGATACTCAAAAGAAAGCCAGAGAAATAATAATAGATTTAGGACTTAAAATGAAACTTTCAGATGTGGAATATCAAGGAGATGGCTGTAAAGCTACTTTCTATTATACTGCAGATGAACGTGTCGATTTTAGGCAATTGGTAAGAGACTATGCTAGTGAATTTAGTATAAGAATAGAAATGAAGCAAATAGGTTTAAGGCAAGAAGCAGCTAGACTAGGAGGGATAGGCTCTTGTGGTAGAGAACTGTGTTGTTCTACTTGGCTTACCGATTTCAGAAAAGTAAATACAGCATCGGCACGATACCAACAATTATCTTTGAATCCGCTAAAGTTAGCAGGGCAATGTGGTAAACTTAAATGTTGTCTTAACTACGAACTTGATACTTATTTGGATGCTTTAAAAGGATTTCCTAAGCAAGATATAGTGTTGCATACCAAAGCAGGAATAGGTGTATTTGTAAAAATGGATATATTCAAAAAAATAGTATGGTATACCTATAAAGACAGTTCTTTTAAATGGTATAAGCTAGAATTGGAACAAGTACAGGAAATAATAGAGGCTAATAAAAACAAAGAGACAGTAGCTTCTTTGGAAGATTTTGAAATAGAAGAGATTGAAGAAGTAGCTGTTAATTTCGAAAATGCTGTAGGAGAAGATAATATAAATAGGTTTGACAAGAAGAAAGTAAAGAAGAATAAAAGAAAAAGAACAACTAAAAATTCGGAGCTAAGTAATAAAAATATAAAAGACAAAGAGGGAAATCTTAATATTAGTGGTAATGCTGATAAGAAAAACAACGATAAATCTAATAGAGATAATCCTAATAGAAAAAATAAAGTAAAGGTTGAAGATAGTGCCGACAAGAAAAACAATAAAAAATCAAACAAAAACAAACCTAACAATAAAAAATCGAATAAAACAGAAGCTGACACAGACAGTAAAAGAGCTGCTAATAATGAAAAGGCAAACAGGAACAATCCTAATTATAAGCCTAAAAAAAAATAAAAATAGAGCGAGTCTGTAGTAGTTGAAACATCTAACAAACCTAAACAATTAGTAAATAAAAATAATAATAATGATTCTGAAAAATAAGATATACTATATAGTATTGTTATTTACTTTGGTTTGTTGTAGCGATAATCATGTGTTTGATAGTGATATTACTTTTACAAAACAAGGTTGGTTACATGATGATATGGTGAGATTTGAAGCTGAAATAACAGATACTATCTCTAAGAATGATATATTTATTAATATTAGAAATAATAATAATTTCTCTTATAGTAATTTGTTTTTGATAACCGAAATAGAGTTTCCAGATGGGTTAAAAACGGTAGATACTTTGGAGTATGCTATGGCAAAACCTAGCGGGGAATGGTTAGGAAGAGGAGGAGAAGTAAAAGATAATAAACTTTTGTACAAGGAAAATGTAAGGTTTCCCGGAAAAGGAATTTATAAGATTAAACTAAAATACGCTATGAGAAAAATAGATAAAGAAAGTGTTTTAGAAAAACTAGAAGGGGTAGTAAGCGTAGGGATAAGTATAGAAGTAAAAAAACAAAGATAATGACTAAAAAATCGGTAAAAAAGGTAAGTTTTATTAAATATGTCAAAGCAATTTGGATATTATTTTTTTCGGGAGTTATTTTTGTCTCTTTCATGTTTTTGTTGGTGTCCAAAGGTGTATTTGGAGATTTACCAAGCTTCGAAGAGTTAGAATCACCAGAGATAAGTTTTGCTAGTGAGATAATATCTAGCGATGGTAAGACAATTGGCAGATATGCTTACGAAAACAGAACTCCAGCAACTTTTGACGAATTGCCAAAATCATTAGTAGATGCCATTGTAGCTACCGAAGATAAAAGATATTTTGAACATTCGGGTATAGATGCACAAGGTTTTGCTAGGGCAATATTGTCTTTAGGAAGCAAAGGGGGAGGGAGTACTATAACTCAGCAGTTGGCTAAGCTATTATTTACAGGTAGATCTAAAAATCTAGGAGAGATACTTATTCAAAAAATGAAGGAATGGGTTATATCGGTTAAGTTGGAGAGGCAATATACTAAGCAAGAAATAATAACGATGTATTTGAATAAGTTCGATTTTATTTATAATGCAACTGGAATAAAGTCGGCAAGTAGGATATATTTCGGGAAAAATGTAAAAAACCTAAGTATAGAAGAGTCAGCTGTTTTTGCTTCTATGTTAAAAAATCCTTGGTATTATAATCCTAAAAGAGAATCTTCAAAAGCAAGAACTCTTAAAAGAAGAAATTTGGTAATGTCTCTTATGCAGTCTTCAGGTTATTTGAACGAAAAACAATTGAAAGACCTTAAGAAATTACCGCTTAAAATAAAATATAGTCCCGAAAGTCATAGTGATGGAAATATAACTTATTTCAGGAATTATTTACAGAAATACATGAAAAAATGGATATCTGACAATCCTAAAACTAATGGAGAAAAGCATAAATTATTCAGTGACGGTCTTAAGATATATACCACTATAGACTCTAGAATGCAGAAATATGCTTACGAGTCGGTCAACGAACATATGACCAATTTACAAAGAATATTTTTTAAAGAACAGAAAAAAAACAAAACAGCTCCTTTTTATGACCTAAAAGAAAAAGAAATAGACAATATAATGTTAAGGTCTATGAAAAATTCGGATAGATGGAGAAGATTAAGGAAAAATGGTGTTTCTTCTTCCGATATAGAAAAGTCGTTTTTTAAAGAAAGAAAAATGAAGTTGTTTTCTTGGAAAGGAGATATAGATACACTTATGACTCCGTACGATTCTATCAGGTATTACAAGCATTTTATACATAGTAGTCTTATTTCGATAGAGCCTCAAACTGGTGAAGTAAAAGCGTGGGTAGGAGGTATTAATTACAAGAAATTTCAGTTCGATAATGTAGTAACAGGTAAGAGGCAAGTAGGTTCTACTTTTAAACCATTTGTGTATGCTTCGGTTATAGATCAGCTCAATATATCTCCTTGTAAGAAGTTTTCTAGAGCTAGATATACTATATCTAAAGAAAAATATGGAATGAAAGAAAATTGGAGTCCTAGGAATTCGGGAGGTAATTACGAAGGAGAAATGACTCTTCAGCAAGCTATAGCCAATTCGGTAAATACGATATCGGCACAAATGATAGATATGGTAGGGCCTGCTACTGTAGTAAGGTTAGCCAAAAGGGCAGGTATAAAAAGCCATATTCCAGAGGTGGTTTCTATAGCCTTGGGTACGGTGGAACTTAGTTTATACGAAATGGTGAGTGCATATTCTTCGTTTGCTAATAAAGGATTAAGAAAAGCTCCGATTGTAGTTACTAAGATAGAAGATAAAAATGGTGTTGTTCTTAGTCGTTTTGGTTCTGACTCTAATGAGGTTCTTAGTAAAGAGTCTGCTTATGTGGTGTTAGATTTGCTAAAAGGAGTTACTAAATTTGGTTCAGGATCGAGGCTTAGGTCTAGTGCTGCTAACTATAGAGATAGTTGTGCTACTGGATATCCTTACGAATTTAAAAACCCTATAGCAGGTAAAACGGGGACTACTCAAAACCAGTCTGATGGTTGGTTTATGGGAATGGTACCTAACTTGGTTACAGGAGTTTGGGCTGGCGCAGAGGATAGAGCGGTACATTTCGAAGGTATATATTACGGGCAGGGAGCAACTATGGCGTTACCTACTTGGGCTATATATATGCGTAAATGTTATGCGGATAGTTCCTTGAATATAAGCGATCAAGACTTCGAAAGACCAGAAAACCTTAATGTAAGGATTGATTGTGATGACGATATTAATCTTTCTACGCAAGAAAATGGTTCTTCTGATAGTGATTATATCGAGTTTGAATAATTAAAATAATCTAAATAATAAATATTAATCAGCCGTAGATACTAAAAATATCTACGGCTGAAATTTTTATAAATTACTGTTTTTTATTATCTGAGTATAGAATATTATAGAATCTTCAAATTCCTTTATGGATATTTTCTCGTTTAATCCGTGGAACGATTTTATATTGCCTTTGTTTAGTTTTATAGGGCTAAATCTATATATATTGTCAGAAACTTTACTGTAATGCTTAGCGTCGGTTCCTGCAACTACCAAATAAGGAGAAACTATAGTTTTTGGGTATATTTGAGCTATACTTTTATGTATAATATTGTAGCCTAAAGTGTTTATCTGGGAAACTTTCGAAGATTTAGATCCTCCATTTTTTGGGGTTATATTTATTCTAGGCTCATCAATAATCTTAGTAACACGTAGTATAACCGACTCGGTACTCTCGCCTGGTAAAATCCTGAAATTAACAGAGGCACTAGCAAATTGAGGAATTATATTTTCTTTGACCCCGCTGTTGAAAATAGTGGGAGCGGTAGTTGTTCTTACTAGTGAATTACTAGAAGGATTAGCCTCGTATATATTGAGTATTAAAGGAGAGAACAGACGACTATTGGCAAATACCATTTTGTTAGCAAACGGCATCTCGGGGCCTATATGATTTATAAATTCTTTGAGTATAGGTGTTATTTTACTAGGGAAAGGATTTTGTTTAAGTGTGTAAATAGCTTTAGACATTATATCTATTGCAGTTTCTTTGGCAGGCATGGAAGAGTGTCCTCCTTCTACTTTTATAGATAAAATTAAAGTCAAAAAACCTTTTTCGGCAATACCTATCAAAGCAACATCTTTGTCTATTCCAGGGATCATTTTTTGAGCGATTATTCCTCCTTCGTCCATTATGAATTCGGCTATAATTTCTTCGCTCTCTAAGTGTTTTGCTATTACTTTTGCACCTCGTAATCCTCCTATTTCTTCGTCATGACCTAAGGCTATATATATGCTTCTTTGGGGTTTGAAACCTTTTTCGAGTAACGATTCTACCGATTCCATTATAGCTATTACACTATTTTTATCGTCTATAGCTCCTCTTCCCCATATATTGTTATTGGTTATTATTCCTGCAAAAGCGTCTTGTTTCCAGTCAGCTTTGTTTTTGCTTATTACGGGAACTACATCGGTATGAGCCATAAGTATTATAGGCTTTAACAAAGAATTTGAGCCTTGCCATTTGTATAGGTAGCTAAATTTGTTAAATGTTTTTAGTTCTAGTAAAGAATCGATTAAAGGATATGTTTTTTTTAGGAAAAACTTAAATTTATTGAATTCTATAGAATCGAAATCAATAGGGTTTTCCGGAGATATAGTTTTTATTCTGATAGCTTTGGCTAAGTTATGTTTAGCCTTTTCGCTTATTTTTATATCAGATATAGCTTGTATGCTTATCTGTTTAGACTCAAAAATAAAAGTATTGTAAAGTATAACAGCTACTAGTATTGTTAAAGCTACTAGTAGTGCTTTTTTTAGTATTTTCATGTGTAATTGTTTATTGTTTTAGGGTAAATATAAACAATTATATTAATATGTAAGTTTTATTAGAATCCGTTATTGATGTTCTCTAGAGTTTGGATGTCTAGTATTTTTATGTTTTTACCTTTTAATTCTATTAGTTTTTCTTTTTTGAAAGAAGATAATAATCTGATAGTAGACTCAGTAGCGACTCCTATTATACTAGAGAACTCCTCTCTACTAAGGTTTATATTTAGGTAGTTTTCATTATTTCTTCCAAACTTATTGTCTAAGAAAAGTAGAGCTTCTGCTAGTCTTTGTCTGGCTGATTTTTGAGCCAAATCGACAGAGTGTTGGTTGGCGTTCTTAAGGTCGGTACATAGGATATTGAACATGCTTTTGGAGAAGCTATGATTGTGTTCCATATTGTTACCTATATCGTCTTTAGGTATGAAGCAAGCTCTTACATTATCCATTGCAGTAGCTTTTAGACTAGTAATGTCTTCGTTAAGTACCGAACGATAACCTAGCATGTCTCCTCGCTTAAGGAATCTGACTATTTGCTCTTTTCCGTTTTCGCTTAGCTTACTAAGTTTAACTATGCCATTGTCTATACAATAAAGTCCCTGTAGAGAGTTTCCTTCTTCAAAGATTATATCTCCTTTATCAAAAACTATTGATGATTTATGCTCTGAAACACTTCTTAGCTCTTCTTTAGATAGTTTTTTAAGACTATTTAATTCTCTTACAATACATTGGTTACAGTCGCTCATTACTCAAGTGGTGGATAGGTTACGATTGCAAGCTAATAAAAAGAAATGACTTATGTCATGTTATTTTATCTATTGTATATCTATATTTGTATTCCACTAATTAGATTAAAATAATGAACAGAGATTACTGTTTCCACTGCGGTGATATATGTGAAAGTACTACTGAAAAAAAAGATGATAAGACTTTTTGTTGTACGGCATGTAAAATGGTTTATCAGATAATTAATGGTAATAATCTGAATGATTATTATAAATTAAACGATAAGCCAGGTGTTAGAAATAAGAAAAACACCAAAAATTACGACTTTTTATCAAATAAAGACATAGTTAAGTCCCTTATAGAGTTTGAAGATGATAACACGGTAATTGTTAATTTTAAAATACCAGATATACACTGTAGCTCTTGTATATGGATATTAGAAAATCTTAGAAAAATAGATAAATATGTAATTAACTCTATAGTTAATTTCCCTAAAAAAACTGTAAGGGTTACTTATAATAAAAAAGAAATAAATCTTAAAGAATTAGTGGTTTTATTGTCTTCTATAGGTTATGCTCCTTATTTGAGTTTAGAAGATAATTCGCCTAAAACTAAGAAAAACAATAGTTTAGTTTATAAAATAGTTTTAGCAGGTTTTGCTTTTGGGAACAGTATGTTTTTGGCTTTCCCTGAGTATTTTGCAGGTGAAGATGATTATTGGCTAGACAAATATAAAATGTTTTTCAGAATTATAACCTTAGTTATAACGCTACCTGTAGTTTTTTATTCGGCAAATGATTATTTTATTAAAGCTTATAAAGGTCTTAAAAATAAAATAATAAATATGGATATACCTATAGCTTTGGGTGTATCAGTTTTGTTTCTTAGAAGTTGTTTCGAAATATTGTATTTGGGAGAGCAAGGTTATTTAGATAGTTTAAATGGTTTAGTGTTTTACTTGCTTTTAGGTAGGTTGTTTCAGTATAAAACATATAGTTATTTGTCTTTCGAAAGAGATTATAAATCGTATTTTCCTATAGGGATAACTAAAATAGAAAACGATAAAGAAATAGGAATACCTGTACATAAGATAGAAATAGGAGATGTACTTCTTATAAGAAATAACGAATTAATACCTGCCGATTGTGTGTTGGTCAAAGGTAAAGCAATATTAGACTATAGCTTTGTAAGTGGAGAATCAGTGCCTGTTAACAAACAGATAAACGATCAAATATATGCAGGAGGAAAGCAGCAAGGAGACGTTGTAGAAGTGAAAGTAACCAAATCGGTATCGCAAAGTTACTTGACTAGCCTTTGGAATAGTAGCGTTTTTGATACTAAAACGGATAAATATCAGTCTATGACCGATAAAATAAGTAAATATTTTACTATAGTGGTGTTGTTGGTAACTCTATTCTCGGCTATTTATTGGTATTTTAATGATGTATCCAATTTGTTCAATGTAGTAACTTCGGTACTGATAGTTGCCTGCCCTTGTGCCTTAGCCTTAGCTGCTCCTTTCAGTTTTGGTAATATGATTAGGATATTTGGATATCACGATTTTTACCTAAAAAACACTCAAACTATAGAAAAGTTAGCTACTATTAATCATATAGTTTTCGACAAAACAGGTACTATAACTACAGGTTCTGAAAGTAAAGTTAATTATAGTGGTGAAAAAATACCAGAGATTGATAGGTCGGTTATAAAAGCCATTATGAGAACATCTAATCATCCTTTGGGTAGAATGTTATACGAAAATATGAAAACAGTAGAAAGCTGTAAAGATGAATTTGATTATATAAAAGAATATCCAGGTAAGGGATTAGAGGCTAATATATATAACAAAAAATATAAAGTAGGTTCTTTTAAATATGTAAGTAATGATGATGATAAGTCTAATGTAAATGTACTTGAAACGGTAGTCTATATAAGTATAGATGATAAAATATATGGTAAGTGTACTTTTAAAAATAATTATAGAGATAATATAAAAGTAATATTTGCTAAACTATCTGAAAAATTTAAACTTTCTATACTTTCAGGAGACAATGAAGGTGAAAGAACTAATCTGGAAAATATGCTAGGTACGGATGTTTCTTTGTTTTTCAATAGAGACCCTCATCAGAAAATGGATTATATAAAAGACTTACAAAACAAAAGTAGAGTAATGATGGTTGGTGATGGGCTGAACGATTCTGGGGCTATCAAGCAAAGTGATGTAGGTGTGTCAATATCGGAAGGTACGGCTATGTTTACTCCTGCGAGCGATGCTATATTAAGCTCTAAACAATTTGATAAATTACCTAGTTTTATAAAGTTGTCAGAAAAAACGGTTATGATAGTCAAAATAAGCTTTGTATTGTCGTTTATGTACAATATTGTAGGTTTGTATTATGCTGTAACGGCACAATTATCACCTATATTTGCGGCTATACTTATGCCTGTAAGTTCTATTTCGGTAGTTATATTTGTTACTTTGGCTACTTATTATTATTCCTATTTGTTTTTGGGTAGGGAAATAAATAAAAGAGAGGAACCTAGTTAGTTTATTTGATTTACTTGTGCTAAAGGTTTGTGTTTTACTAAAAAAGATATATTTTTGAGACATGAGAAAATTTATATTAATCTTATTATTATCAGCAAATATTATGGCACAAAAATCTAAAGAAATAGTTATAGGTAACGGTTGTTTCTGGTGTACCGAGGCAATATTTCAACAGTTAGAAGGTGTGGAAGTAGTAGAACCAGGTTATACTGGAGGAGATATCAAAAACCCTACTTACAAAGAAATTTGTACAGGTACAACCAACCATGCCGAAGTTCTTAAGATAAAATACAACCCTGAGGCTATTAGTTACGAGCTATTGCTAGACGTATTCTTTTATACTCACGACCCGACTACGCTTAACCGTCAAGGTAACGATATAGGTACTCAGTATCGTTCTGTTATTTTTTATAAAACACAAGAAGAGAAGCAGATAGCTGTAGCTAAAATACTAGAGCTAGACAAGTCTGGAGATTTCGATAACAAAATAGTAACCCAAGTAGTCGAGCTAACAGACTACTACTCGGCAGAAGATTATCATAAAGACTACTATTCTCAGAATAAGGAAGCTCCATATTGTAAAATGGTTATAACACCTAAGATTTCTAAATTCATAAAAAAATATAGTAAATCTTTAAAGAAATAAGGAATATTTTTTATTTAACCACCAAGGTCTTCAGTATTATTATATAAATAATATTGAAGACTTTTTTAGTTTCAAAACACATATCATTTAGTTTTAAAAATAGCTATATTTGTTTCTTAATCAAGAAAAATAATTTACTATGATCAATAATTTTTTATTGAACGACTTTAATACTTTATACAGTACAGCACCTTTTTCCAAAATAAACGAATCGGATTATTTACCAGCTTTCAAAACAGCTATAGAAAAGGCCAAAGCTGAAATAAATGATATAATAGACGACAAACAAGATCCTAGTTTTAGTAATACTATAGAAACACTAGAATGTAGCGGTGAGTTGTTAGGAACTATTTCTTCTATATTTTTCAACCTTAATTCTGCTGAAACAACCGATAATCTTCAAGCTATAGCTCAAGAGGTTTCTCCTATTCTGTCAGAATACAGTAACGATATAAGACTTAATAAAGAACTTTTCTATAAAATAAAATATGTTTTTGACAATACTGATAGGTCAAAATTATCGGTAGAACAAATTACTTTATTAGACAAAACATATAAATCTTTTTCTAGAAATGGAGCTGATTTAGATGAGCAAAGCAAAAATAAATTACGTAAAATAGATCTTAAATTATCTGAATTATCGTTGAGGTTTGGAGAGAATATACTTGCTGACGGTAATGAGTTTGAGTTAATAGTAGAAGATGTAAGCAAACTAAAAGGTCTACCACAAGACGATATAGACAATGCCAAGAAAATGGCAGAAGACTCCAAAAAAGAAGGTTATAAATTCACGTTGGATATGCCTATATATATAGCATTTGTAACTTATGTGGACAATAGAGAACTGAGAGAAACTATAACCAAAGCCTTTGGAGCTAGGGCATTTAAAGATAATTCATACAATAACGAACAAATAGTTCTGGACATAGCAAGACTAAGACATGAAAGAGCCAATATACTAGGGTATGATAATCATGCAACTTATGTATTGGAAGAAAGAATGGCGAAAAGTGTAAGTAATGTATTAGAATTTACTAACGACTTACTTGATAAAGCTAAATCTATATCGGTTAAAGAATTTAACTTATTAGAAGAATATGCTTTGAAAGACGGTATCAATAAAATAGAAAAATGGGATAGTGCTTACTATACCGAAAAAATAAAAAAAAATAAGTTTGACTTAGATAACGAAACTCTAAAGCCATATTTTGAATTAAATAATGTGTTAGAAGGAGCGTTTACTATAGCCGAAAAACTTTATGGTATCACTTTCAAAGAAACTACCGAAATAGACGTTTATAACAAAGAAGTCAGAACGTATATAGTTTCGGATAATAAAGGTGAGTTTTTATCGGTGTTTTATACTGATTTCTTTCCTAGAAAAGGTAAACGTAACGGAGCGTGGATGACCTCTTACAAGAGTCAATACATAAGAAATAACGAAAATAGTAGACCTCATATTTCTATAGTTTGCAACTTTACTAAACCTACAGGAAGCAAGCCATCTTTTTTAACTTTTATGGAAGTGACTACTTTGTTTCACGAGTTTGGGCATGCTTTACATGGTATGTTGGCTAACACTACATATTCTAGTTTGTCAGGGACTAGTGTGTTATGGGATTTTGTAGAACTACCAAGTCAATTGATGGAAAACTGGTGTTATCAGAAGGAAGCTCTTAGTTTGTTTGCTAAGCATTATGAGACAGGAGAGGTTTTACCACAAGAATATATAGATAAAATAAAAGCTGCAGCTAACTTTATGGAAGGTTCTCAAACTATGCGTCAGTTGAGTTTCGGACTTTTGGATATGAAATGGCATAGCGAATATTCTTCTGAAATAAAAAATATAAAAGACTTAGAAAAAAGTGTTTTCGAAAATATAGATTTGTATCCTAGTATAGAAACTAGTTGTATGAGTACGGCTTTTGCACATATATTCCAAGGAGGGTATTCTGCAGCTTATTATTCTTATAAATGGGCAGAAGTACTAGATGCAGATGTGTTTTCGGTATTTGAAGAAAATGGTATTTTCGATGCTGAAACAGCTAATAGTTTTAAAGAAAATATACTTTCTAAAGGAGGAACTATAGATCCTATGGATTTGTACGAGAAGTTTAGAGGTAAAAAACCAGATTCTAAAGCTTTACTTAAAAGAGCAGGATTGGTTTAGTGTTTATCAAAAAAAAACCTCATTATATATATAATGAGGTTTTTTTTATAATATCTATATACTTCTTTAATTTAAAACAAACACTAGAGATAAAGGTTTAATCCAAATCCAAAAGAAGCTGAATCAAAGTAATTAACAGTTCTATTTTTAAAACTAGTTAATATATCAGTAGCATTACGTCCTGATTCAAAATAAAAGCTAATTTTCTTATAACCTAAATATTTATAAGAATTAAGCCAAAGTAACTCTGTTTTGAAATAGAACCTATAGCCTATGTTTGTGCTAAACAAATAATAATATTTATCTTCATACCCTCTATTCAAACTATTATATTCGTTTCCTGAATAATAACTCAATTGAGCACCTACATTAACAATACTCCATTCGAAATTGTTTTTTATTTTTATAGGCTTCATTATTTGAAATTCATGAGCTAATGTAATTATACTAGAACTTGTAGTCGCTATCCTTTTAGGAACAATCCCTATAGATATATTAACTCTAACTTTTTTGTTTTTATTATAGAAATAACCACCTCCAATACTCATAAAACCAATATCTCCAGCATACTGTAAAGAAAAATAGTCAGGCAATAAAAACGGTTTTTTATATGTATCACTATTGTTATATCTCTGCTCTGTGACATTGTCGTTCCTTAAATAAGGTGCTCCGGTTATTTCCACTTGAGCTTCAGTCTTATAATTATTAAATAATACAAAAACTATAGTTGCAATTATTATATGTTTTTTCTTATCCATGATATTTCATCTTCATTCGAAATTGTTATTATATAGTAACCTTCGTCTTTCATATCAGCTACCTCCAGAGATTGTATGGATTTATTAGTGAATCCTTTGTATTCATCAAATTTATGCCCATGACCATGCAGAGCTGCCAATATATAATCTTTATCTTTAAATAAATCGTCTATGTATTGGAAAGCATTTTCATCTAAATCAGAATTATTCTTTTTGAGCCCTACATGAGAAGTTATTATTATTTTATCGAAATGAGAGTTTTCATCTTTATATATTTGATCTTTTAACCAATACAAATTAGGGACAGTTCCATCAAACTGATATTCTCTAGAATTAGTGTTTAGAACTATAAATTTAATTCGTTTGTATATGAAAGAAAAATCTTTATCTCCATACATTTCGTCATACATCACTTTACCTGTTCCAAGGCAATCATGATTTCCTATAACAGTTATAAAAGGTTTATTGATCGTCTTGAAAATATCTAATCCTATTTTGTATTCTGTACTAGATCCAAATTCGGTTATATCTCCTGCTATTAATACAAAATCTACATCCTGTTTGTTTATATCTGAAACTACTTTTTCTAGTGAATCAAAATTGTTCTGATTATCGGCAGTTAGTGCTATTCTGAATACACCTCCTTTATCTGAGTTTTCAAGATTTTTTATTTTATCTGTATTTTTCGCATTTATATTTTCTTGCGAAGGGTCAAGACGTATTTCGTAGGGGGAATAATTGAATTTCTCGCACTGTATGCTAATAATCAATAATATTACGCAAATAATTTTTCTCATATATACTGAGTTTATTGGGTTTAATAAGTTTTGTGGTTAAAACTTTAAAAAAGTAAATATACTCAGTATTTATATACTAGGGTGGCAATATATAAAAGGAAGTAAATGTTTAACATTCGTAGATTTATAGTTAAACATTTGTTAAATGATATTAAATGCAGGACAATGTATATTCTATAAAAAAGATAAAATCCGTTACTTTATTTCGTAAGAAACAAGGTAACGGATTTTATTTTAAATCAATCAAATATTATTTTTTGGCAGGTAGTATTTTACCTCTACATTCACCAAAACCAATACGAGTAGTACCATTATAACAATGTCCTCTCAATATTACAGTATCGTTATCGTTTATGAATTTACGTTCTGTACCATCGTTTAGTTTTACTGGTTTAGTACCTTTCCAAGCTAGCTCTAGCATAGATCCATAACTATCAGGGGTAGGTCCTGATATAGTTCCACTTCCCATAAGGTCACCTGACATTACGTTACAACCATTGACCGTATGATGAGCTAATTGCTGAGCCATAGTCCAATACATGTGTTTAAAGTTAGTATTAGTAACTATAGTTTCTATACCACTTTCTTCTGGTAAAATAGCTGCTTGAAGTTTTATATCGTAGTTGTTTTCTCCTTTTTGTAGCAAATAAGGTAAAGGTTCTGGGCTTTGCTTAGTGTTTACAGTTTTATAAGGCTTAAGAGCGTCTAAAGTAACTATCCAAGGAGATATTGTAGAAGCAAAATTCTTAGCCAAAAACGGACCTAAAGGTACATATTCCCAAGCTTGCATATCTCTAGCACTCCAGTCATTAAATAATACCATTCCAAATATTTTGTCCTCAGCATCGTCAACAGCCACGGTGTCACCCATTTCGTTAGCATCAGTAGTAATAAAAGCCATTTCTAGTTCAAAATCGATTCTGTTAGACTGACCGAATACAGGTTGCTTTTCTCCCAAAGGTAAAGTCTGCCCTTTTGGTCTACGTATATCTGTATCCGAAAGAACTACCGAAGAAGCTCTACCGTGGTAACCTACAGGTATATGTAACCAGTTAGGTAATAAGGCGTTTTCAGGGTCTCTGAACATAGTACCTACATTGGTAGCGTGTTCTTTACTAGAATAGAAATCGGTATAATCACCTATATATACAGGTAATTGCATTATTATATCGTCTATATCGTAAACAATTTGCTCTATATGGTCTTTGTTTTCTTGTAATTCGGTATTCTCTTTATCGAAAACATCGGCTATTCTGTTACGAGCTTGTCTCCAAGTTTTAGATCCTAATGATATAAATTCGTTAAGAGTTCCGTACAAAAACACGTCATCTTCAAGAGATTTTATATCTTTAAGATAACCTAAATGTTGTAGAGAAGCTAAGTCTATAGCTTTGTCTCCTATTCTGACACCTACGGTAGTAGAGTCTTCATTGTTGGTAAAAACCCCGAAAGGTATATTTTGTATAGGAAAATCAGAATTTTCTTTTATATCTATCCACGATTTTCTATCTGGTTTATTAGCAGTAATTTCCATATTATTATTTTAAGAAAAAATTATTGTCAAATATACCTTATTATTGTTATTAGAAAAAATCTATTTACTACATTTGTGGCTATATTTTTATAAAAAACAAAAAAACAGAGTATTATGAATAATGACCAAGTAATATTCGCCTTAATAGAAGACGAAAGAGAAAGACAAACAGAAGGATTAGAGTTAATAGCTTCGGAAAATTTCGTAAGTGATAACGTAATGAAAGCTGCAGGGTCTATTTTGACTAATAAATATGCTGAAGGATACCCAGGGAAGAGATATTACGGAGGTTGTGAAGTAGTTGATCAGATAGAACAAATAGCAATAGATAACGCTAAAGCTTTGTTTGGTGCTGAATATGCAAACGTACAACCACATTCTGGTTCGCAAGCTAATGCAGCTGTTTACTTGGCATGTTTGAAACCAGGAGACAAAATATTAGGTTTCGATCTTTCTCATGGAGGTCACCTAACTCATGGTTCACCTGTTAACTTTTCGGGAAAAACATATAAAACTTGTTTCTATGGAGTAGACCCTAAAACAGAAATGTTAGACTACGACAAAATACAAGAAGTAGCCGATGCAGAAAAACCTAATCTTATAATAGCAGGGGCATCATCATACTCTAGAGATATGGATTTCGCTAGGTTCAGAAAAATAGCAGATAGCGTAGGAGCAATACTTATGGCTGATATTTCTCATCCGGCAGGGCTTATAGCCAAAGGATTGTTGAACGATCCGCTTCCTCATTGTCATATAATAACTACTACTACTCACAAGACTCTTAGGGGGCCTAGAGGTGGTATGATAATGATGGGTAAAGATTTTGAAAACCCGTTTGGACATAAATTAAAAAATGGTAACCTTAAAAAGATGTCTTCTTTGTTGAATTCTGCGGTTTTCCCAGGAATGCAAGGAGGTCCTTTAGAGCATATAATAGCTGCTAAGGCTATAGCTTTTGGAGAGGCTTTAGAGGATAAATTCTTACATTACCAAGTTCAGTTAAAGAAAAATGCTAAGAAAATGGCAGAGCTTTTTGTAGCAAAAGATTATAAAATAATATCGGGAGGTACCGATAATCATATGATGCTTATAGACCTTAGGAATAAAAACATTTCGGGGAAAGATGCTGAAAATGCACTAGTAAAAGCTGATATTACTGTAAATAAAAACATGGTTCCTTTCGATGATAAATCACCATTTGTGACTTCAGGAATAAGAGTAGGTACTTCGGCTATAACCACTCGTGGGTTAGTAGAGGAAGATATGTCTGAAATAGTTGAGTTGATAGATACTGTTATATGTAATCATGAAAATGAAGATATATTAGAAGAAGTAGCTATTAAAGTTAACGCTATGATGAGCGAAAAACCTTTATTCTCATAGTTTTGTAGATTATATAATTAATAAAAAATCCATCTTTAACGAATTAAAGATGGATTTTTTTATGCTTATCATTTAAGAGTTGTGTTACAAAAAACAACCTAAGATATAATATATTTACTGTGTTTTACTAGCTTGCAAATACATATAATATTGTAAACCAAACAAAATAGCTCCTAGTAATAAATGTATAGATTGTGTTCCCATAGGGAAGTCTACATAATACATTATAATTCCTGTTAATGTCTCTATAGCTATAATTCCCACTATCCAATATATAAGGTTAGAAGTGTATTTTTTCATCTGATGTATGTATAGCATATATAAGCTAAGTAATACTATGATTATGGTAAAAGACCTATGTATATAGAAAAACATATTAGGTTCAAGTAAGCTAAGTTGTTTGTATTCGAAGCCCATTTCGCTTATCTGTTGGTCAACAAACTCTCTTACTTGTGTGCCTAGTAGTATTTGAAAAAATATAGATAACATCGATAGGAAGGCCAATTTCTTGAGTATTGTAGAGTTTTGTGTAGTTTTTTTGTCTGTGCATAGCCATCTCAAATATAATAATATTCCTATTATTAATAAGCCACCTAGCATATGTACTGTTATTATATAAGGTTCCAAATTAGAATCTACCACTATTTTCCCTAGCCAAGCTTCAAAGCCCATTAGGAAGAAAGATATAAGAACCAATATGGGGTATATTTTCTTTTCTTTCCAGTAATAAAAAGAACTAATAACTAGAAATATAAATAAAAACCCAGAAACAACCGACGATAATCGGTTTATATATTCTGTCCAGGTATGATATACGTTGAACTTAGCGTAACTATGTCTAGTATATTCTTCCCAGTTACTCCAGTCTATATTTCGAGAAGTGGTAAAGTCTTTTTGTGCAACCCATAGTTTTTCGTTTTGTATTATAATATACCCTTCTTTTATTTCTTTGTTTTGTGACCATAATAACTGACTTTCTTCAGTAGGAGGGATGGTGTATCCGAAACATTTTGGCCAGTCAGGGCAACCCATTCCTGAGCCGGTCATACGTACTACCGAACCTGCCAAAAATATTGCATAAACAGAAACAAGACATATATTAACTAATAAAGGGAAATGTTTCTTCATACTATTTTAGTTCAAAAGTTTTTACCCTATACAAGGTTCCGTTAGCTATTTTTTCTACGGTATCTATTATTTGCTGTTTGTTTATTTTATTAGAGTTGTAAGATATAGTTCCTAATCTGTTTTCGAAACTAACCTCTATATTGTCTACTCCTTCTATTTTACTTAGTTTAGAAGCTATCATTTTGGCACACCCTATCCGGCAAGTCATTCCTTCTATTTCGAACTCTGCTTTAGATAGTTTTATTATTTCTGTTCGAGTAGTGTCTTTTATTTCAGATTTAGGTTTTTCGCTAGTGCAACTGCTTGTAAATATTACAGATAACATTATTATGTAAATATATGTTTTCATTCTTTTTGATTTTGCTGTAAATTTACTAATATTAAAGGTATTATTAGACTTAAATAAACGATTTTTGCTTGTAAGTAGGTAAATGTCTTAAACACAAGAGTTTTTTTAAATAAAATATAAGTATATGAAAATAATAATAATAAATGGACCTAATCTTAATTTGCTAGGTGCTAGAGAAACTAGTATATATGGTTCAGAAAGTTTTGATGTTTTTTTTGAAAAATTAAAAGTTCAATTTGGTAATATTGATTTAGAATATTTTCAGACTAATCATGAAGGGGGAATAATAGATAAACTTCACGAAATAGGATTTTCTTATGATGGCGTAGTACTTAATGCAGGTGCGTATACTCATACTTCTATGGCTATAGGCGATGCCAT
Organism: Flavobacteriaceae bacterium; assembly: GCA_013215105.1. Taxonomy (GTDB): domain Bacteria; phylum Bacteroidota; class Bacteroidia; order Flavobacteriales; family Flavobacteriaceae; genus DT-33. Next base: position 35,779 of record JABSPL010000189.1, on the reverse strand, counting down.
AAAAGCAATAGACACCCCAGTTGTAGAGGTTCATATTTCTAATACTTATGCCAGAGAATCCTTTAGGCAGAAGTCTTATTTGGCGGCGAATGCTAAAGGTGTTATTACAGGTTTTGGCATGGATAGTTATAAATTAGGTCTTTATAGTTTTATGTAGATTTAAAAGATGATTTTTTATTTGGATTAGGTCTAAATAAAGTTATATTTGCCAAAAATAAAAGTAACATGATTATCTTACAGGCAAAGCAACAAACCAAATCCATCAATACTATACTTAAGAGTAAAGGTTGTGGCACCAAAAAAGAAACTTGTTGTGAGAAGTTTAAGAAAAAAGGAGTTAATTGTAAAAGGTGTCCTTTGGTTTAATTATTATATAATTAAGATTACTAGATAAGTTGTCAAAAAAAAAATCATTTCTATTTTGATAGAACTAAATTAATTGTATATTTGCCAACGCATTTTAAGGACAAAAAAGCACTAAGATACTAAAAGAATATATTTAATAGATAAGAAATGAAAAGAACATACCAACCATCTAAGAGAAAAAGAAGAAATAAGCACGGATTTACAGAAAGAATGTCGTCTGCTAGTGGTAGAAAAGTATTAGCTAGAAGAAGAGCTAAAGGAAGAAAGAACGTTTCTGTTTCTTCTAAGCCAAGACATAAAAAATAATGAATTTAATTCGTTAAAATATATATAGTGTTACTTTTATTAGTAACACTTTTTTTTTATATTTACCTAAAATAAACAAAGGTAACTAATTGATTTACAGTAGTTGATATTTTATAAAATAATATATTATGCCAAAGCAAAAAGATATAAAATCAGTATTAATAATAGGTTCAGGACCTATAGTTATAGGTCAGGCCTGCGAGTTTGACTATTCGGGAACTCAGTCTATACGCTCGCTTAGAGAAGAAGGCATAGAGGTAACTCTTATAAACTCGAACCCCGCAACTATAATGACCGACCCTAGTTTGGCGGACAATGTTTACCTGAAGCCTCTTACTACTAAATCAATTATAGAGATATTAAAAAAACACGATATAGACGCTGTATTGCCTACCATGGGAGGACAGACCGCTCTTAACTTGTGTATAGAAGCTGATGAAAAAGGTATTTGGGAGGACTATAATGTAAAACTTATAGGAGTCGATATAGAGGCTATAAAAGTAACCGAAGATAGAGAGAAGTTTAGAAACTTGATGATAAAAATAGGTATTCCTATGGCTCCTTCGACTATTGCTAACTCTTTCTTAAAAGGTAAAGAAATAGCTCAGGAATATGGTTTCCCGTTGGTTATACGTCCTTCGTTTACTCTTGGTGGTTCAGGTGCTTCTATAGTTTACCAAAAGGAAGACTTTGATATGCTACTGGCTCGTGGTTTGGAAGCTAGTCCTATACACGAAGTTCTTATAGATAAAGCTCTTTTGGGTTGGAAAGAATACGAATTAGAACTATTAAGAGATAAAAACGATAATGTAATAATTATCTGTACTATCGAAAATATGGATCCTATGGGAATTCATACCGGTGACTCTATTACTGTAGCTCCTGCTATGACTCTTAGTGACACTACTTACCAAAGAATGCGTGACTACGCTATACATATGATGCGTTCGATAGGTGATTTTGCAGGTGGTTGTAACGTACAATTTGCTGTTAGCCCCGACGAAAAAGAAGATATAATCGCCATAGAAATAAACCCTAGAGTTTCTCGTTCTTCGGCATTAGCATCGAAGGCTACTGGTTATCCTATTGCTAAGATAGCTACCAAACTAGCTTTGGGTTATCACTTAGACGAATTAGAAAACCAAGTAACAGGTAATACTTCGGCTCTTTTTGAGCCTACTCTTGACTATGTAATAGTAAAGATACCTCGATGGAATTTCGACAAATTTGAAGGTTCTGATAGGACTATAGGTTTACAAATGAAATCGGTAGGAGAGGTTATGGGTATAGGTCGTTCGTTCCAGGAGGCTTTGAACAAAGCGACTCAGTCTTTGGAAATAAAAAGAAATGGACTTGGTGCCGATGGTAAAGGAGAAAGAAGTTACGATACTATTGTAGATAAATTGAAAAACCCTAGCTGGGATAGAGTTTTCGTTATTTACGATGCTATACAGATGGGTATTTCTATAAATACTATTCACGATATTACCAAAATAGACTTATGGTTCTTGCGTCAATACGAAGAAATATATGTTTTAGAAAAAGAAATGTCTAATTATAATTTGGACAATATTCCTTATTCTTTGCTTTTGGAAGCTAAACAAAAAGGATTTGCCGACAGGCAAATAGCTCACGTTCTTAGAATCTTAGAAAGTCAGGTTTATAAGAAAAGAGAAGAGCTAGACATAAAAAGAGTTTATAAACTAGTTGACACTTGTGCAGCCGAGTTTGAAGCTAATACTCCTTATTATTATTCTACTTTCGAAAATAAAATGACTCTGAAAAGTGGTTCTATTGCCGATAATGAAAGTAAAGTTTCTGATAAAAAGAAAATAATAGTACTAGGTTCTGGGCCTAACAGAATAGGGCAGGGGATAGAATTTGACTACTGTTGCGTACATGGTATACTTGCAGCTAAGGAGATGGGCTACGAAACCATAATGATAAACTGTAATCCTGAAACTGTATCGACCGATTTTGATACTGCTGATAAATTGTATTTTGAACCAGTTTTCTGGGAACATATTTACGATATTATAAAGCATGAAAACCCTGAAGGAGTAATAGTTCAGTTAGGAGGTCAGACAGCTCTTAAGCTTGCTGAAAAACTAGAAAAGCACGGAATTAAAATAATAGGAACCAGTTTTGAAGCCTTAGACTTGGCCGAAGATAGAGGTCGTTTTTCGGAAGTATTAGAAGAACTTAATATTCCTTTCCCAGAATATGGAATAGCAGAAACTAGTGAAGAAGCTTTGGCTTTAGTTGATACTTTGAACTTCCCTATTTTGGTTAGGCCTTCGTATGTATTGGGTGGTCAAGGGATGAAAATAGTAATAAACAAAGAAGAGTTAGAAGAGCATGTAGTTGATTTGCTGAGAAAAATACCTAATAACAAACTACTATTAGACCATTACCTAGACGGAGCCATAGAGGCAGAAGCCGATGCTATTTGCGACGGAGAGAATATCTATATAATAGGAATAATGGAGCATATAGAGCCTTGTGGAGTTCATTCGGGCGATTCTAATGCTACTTTGCCTCCTTTTAACTTGGGTGAGTTTGTGATGCAGCAGATAAAGGACTATACCAAAAAGATAGCTTTAGCTCTTAAAACGGTAGGGCTTATCAATATACAATTTGCAATAAAGGACGATATAGTCTATATAATAGAAGCAAACCCTAGAGCATCTAGAACTGTTCCTTTTATATCGAAAGCATACAAAGAACCTTATGTGAACTACGCTACTAAAGTAATGTTGGGAGCTAAGGTAACTGATTTTGATTTTAATCCTAAACTAGAAGGTTATGCCATAAAGCAACCAGTATTCTCGTTTGACAAATTCCCTAATGTGAACAAAAAACTAGGGCCTGAAATGAAAAGTACAGGAGAGAGTATTTTGTTTATAGATGATCTTAAAGATGACCAGTTTTATGAATTGTATTCTAGAAGGAAGATGTATTTGAGTAAGTAAAAGATATTTATAATATAATAATTTAAAAGTGGACTTAATAATGATTTTAAGTTCACTTTTTTTTGTGAAATAAATTATATTTGTGAATCGATAAACAAAAACATATATGTATTCAAAAATATTACCTATCCTAGAGAAATTTATTTCTAAAAAGATTCTTTATAAATACGGTTTTAACTACAGCCCTATGTATCGTAGGACTACTGCTCGTATTTATTATATAACAGAGGATTTGATGAATATAAAAGTGAAAATACCCTTAACATATAAGAATATGAACTATGTAGGTAGTATATTCGGAGGAAGTATGTCCTCGGCGACCGACCCTGTTTATATGATACAACTAATGGATATATTGGGTAAAAACTATGTAGTTTGGGATAAGGAAGTTACTATAAACTTCAAAGCTCCTGCTAGGGAGACTGCTTATGTCGATTTTTTGTTTACCGATAAAGAAATAGAAGATATAAAGAAGGAGGTTTCTGAAAATGATAAAATGTATCTGGTTAAGAAATTAAATATAACCAATAAAGATGGTTCTGTAGTGTTTGCCGAACTTACCAAAACCGTTTATATAGCCGATAAAGCTTATTATAAAGAAAAACTAAAAGCAAAGAAGAAATAATATGAATATAGCCATGATACTGGACGATAGTTTTCCGCCAGACCCAAGAGTCGAAAACGAGGCTGTATCGCTGATAGAACAAGGGCATAATGTGTTTTTGTATTGTATAGACTATACTGGTTTGTTACCCGAATTTGAAATAATAAACGGTATAAAAGTTTATAGACATAGGTTTAGTCGATTGGTTTATAAACTTTCGGCATTGGCTTATACTTTTCCTTTTTATCATATTATATTAAAGAAAAGCATTAAAAACTTTATAGAAAAACATAATATAGACACTATACATATACACGATATGGTTGTGGTTAGAGCTGTTTTTTGGGCTAATAAAACCAATAAAAGAATTGTGTTGGACTTACACGAAAACCGCCCTGAGATAATGAAATATTACCCTCATCTGCAAAAAGGTATCGGTAAATATCTTATAAATTTAAAAACTTGGGCTTCTTTCGAACAAAAATATATACGCAAAGCCGATAAAGTAATAGTTGTAGCTAAGGAAGCTTCTTATTATTATGTAATGAAATATAAAGTTACTTCCCAAAAGTTTGTAATAGTACCCAATACCGTTATGAAGAGTTTTTATGAAAATGCTGAAATAAACAAAGAGATAGTAGACAAATACAAAGATGATTTCACTCTACTTTATATAGGTGATACAGGTAAGAGAAGAGGTTTGTTAGATGTTTTACAAGCTATAAATATAGTAAAAAAAGATATACAAAATATAAAACTGGTAGTCTTGGGGCAGGCTAATGAAGAATTAGAGTCTATGATAATAGAGCTAGGAATAGAAGATAATGTGGATTTACAAGGTTGGCAGTCGCCAGATAGTTTTGCTTCTTATATATCGGCAAGCGATGTTTGTTTGTGTCCTATACACCGTAATATTCATCACGATACTACTTATGCAAATAAGATATTTCAATATATGTCGTTAGGTAAGCCTGTATTAGTAAGTGACTGTACAGCTCAGAAAAAGGTGATAAACGACGAGAATTGTGGTTTAGTTTTTAGAGCTGGTGATAGTAAGGATATGGCTAGTAAAATACTAGAATTGTATAGAAACAATAACTTAATACATAAATTAGGTGCAAATGCACGTAAGAGTGTAGAAAGTAAATATAACTGGAACATTACTTCTAGGGAGTTATTGTCTGTTTACAATTAGTAATTCATAATTATGAATTACTAATTACGCTTTTTAGTTAAATATTGTTTATATAGCTGACAAGGTATTCTACAAAGAGAAAATGAAAGCTAGGGGTAATAAATAAAATTATAATGTAGGTTAAATTAGTTCTGATTCTAAGGGCATATTGTTTGGTTCGCCCCCCAATTTTTGTATGTTATCCCTGTTATTGTAGTGTTAAAATTACCCGAAGTTCTCATATTCCATATTTGTTGATATAAACAATCTATAGGTAAGTCTTCTACATAAAGTTTTTTTAAATTACTAAGATTAGATATCTCTAAAGGTATTTCCATAATATGATTATCGCTAAGATATAATACTTGTAAATTAATCAAGTTTTGAATATCAGAAGGTATCATGGTTAAGTCATTTGATGAGAGTTTAATATTTGTTAGATTTGTTAAGTTCCATATCTCATCAGGGATTTCAGTTAATTTATTATCTTGTATATGTAGTTGTCTTAATAAACTTAGATTCCCTATTCCAGAAGGAAGAGTTGTTATTTTATTGTTATACAGTTTTAACTTAGTTAATTTAGTAAGACCTTCTATTTCGTTAGGTATTTCTGCTATTTGAGTCCCTCTAATTGTCAAATTATTTAACTCTGTCATATTACCTATAGAACTGGGTAATATGGCTATATCTATATTCTTTATAATTAATTTAGTTATTCTGTCGTTAGAATCAAAAAGAGTATTGTTTGCGCTAAATTGCGATATAATATTTTTCCAATTATTTAGAGTTATATTAGACAGTTCTTTATCCCAGTCCCAGGTAATTAAAGCATCTACGGCTTCAGTATTCAAATTATAAAGATCTCTAATAACTTTATAATCTATGAGGTAGTCGTGAGCATTATCGAACCAATCAAAAGATATATTTTTAACTTCCAAAGGAGCCAGATAAACAACTTGTTGCATGGTTTTACCAGCTTTGCTTAGTTCTATAGTGAAAATTCCACTTTCGTGAGTAAATTGATATAAACCACTACTACCAGTGGTTAGTGTGCCAGTAGAACCTAATAAGTTTCCATCAATATAAATATTAATATTATTGACACCTATGCCAAATATATCTTCTGTTTTTAGTAAAACAGAACCAAATATCTTATCCGATTTTATAGCTTCTACGGGTACTCCTATAGGTTGAGTTATAGTTGTTTCCTGATTGTTTATAGTTATATTGCTATATACAATATTAAAAATCTCATTAGCTCCGTCATAAAGAGTTATAAATATATTAACATTTTCGTAGTATATATCAGTCATAGTTACAGAGCCAGAGTACGAAACTGAGTTGTCTGTAAAAGTTAGGTTGCCTAAGGAAGTTCCTGTTAGTGTACCTGTTATTTTTATATCGGCAGTTATATCTGTTTTGCCTGTAATACCTCCTACTATATCGTATGGCAGCTCCAAATTCATCTCTAAATCTCCTCCGTCACTAGTAGTTGTTATACTAAGGTCGGCAGTCAGAGGCACTATATCCATAGTATGTGTACTACCAGGCGAGTAATTGATAGTCTCTTGGGATACTATAGATTTTCCTATCTGCACATTATCGTCAAAAAATCTTAGCTTTATATTATGATTTCCATTTGCAAGGTTGATATATACTTGATTTAATCCTGCTTCTAAAATTGTATTTAATTCTATTATTATTTCAGGATCACTATCTATAGCATATCCTATTTTAGGAATCGAAACATCTGTAAGTAAACTAGTGTCGTAGTCGAACAGTAAAGTAGATAGGTTACTTATAGTATATTCCAGATTTGCATCGCCTATAACGGGAGAAAAGCTGATGTTTACAGCTTGGGTATTTCCGTCAGAAACTGTAACATTGGCAGTAGATACGCCTATATAATCGTAATTAAGGTAATTGAAAGTTACAAGAAAACTATAAGTACCTGGTTTTAGAGATATCTCGAAAGGAGAAGAAACTGTAAATGTATCTGTATCTAGGTAGACTATTATACTTGTGATAGTTTGACTATTATCGCTAGTATCGGTTATAGTCATATTAGCCATTACACCTTCTGAAGTTCTATTAGCTTGTTTTATATCTCCTTTGTTCGATGTTGATATCAACTGAGAGACGTTAGAAGCTAAAGTGTAATTGAATTCTATATTTATGTCTCCTTCAAAATCATTACTGGTTTCATCTTCTTTACAAGAAAATAAAACTAGTAATATTAATAAAAAGCTTATTTTTTTTAACATAATTTTGTTTTTTAAGGAGTACAGGTTGGTTTTCCAGGTAAATCTTCAAATATATTAGTTCCGAAATCACTATTCATATCCCATACTTCTTGAGGTAAGCAAGTAATATTTGTTCTTCTTACATATAATTGTTCTAAGTTGGTCAAGTAACTAACTTCTATTGGGATATCGGTAAAAGCGTTTCCATCCATATACAATACTTTTAGGTTAACTAAGTTTTTGACATTGGTAGATAAAAACAATAAGTTATTGTCATCTATATCTATTCTCTCTAGGTTAGTCATATTCCAAAATTCTTCAGGAACACTAGTTAGCTCGTTTTGGTATATATACAATTCTAAAAGAGAGCTTAAATTCCCAATCCCAGGAGGTATGTAGTTCAAGTCATTACGGTCCAGAAGAAGTATTTCTAACTTAGTAAGTCCTTCTATTTCGTTAGGAATAGTTGTAATATTGGTGTTTCTGATAGTCAAATAGGTAAGTTCAGTCATATTACCTATAGATTCAGGAATATCTGTCAAACCTATACTTTCTATACAAAACCTAGTTATTCTGTTTATGTTTGTGTCAAAAACACTATTCAGTTCAATTATATCTCCAGGAGAATTTGAATTGTTTTCGGTGTTTAAATTATTTAAAATAGCTTCTATGTCGCTAGTTGTTATGTCCTTAAGGTCTTTAGCCCAAACATTATCATTATTTATTATAGGATCAATAATAGCTTGGTTCATATTTCTCAAATCTCTAAGAAATATATAGTCGTTTATATACTCTTTGTCGCTGCTTAGCCAAAGTATATCTATTATTTTATCTTCCCCTTCTGTTAGGTTAACTATTTGCTGAACTATCTTTTCTTCTTTTTCCAAAACTATAGTAAATACACCTTTATTATGCCAGAAATAAGAGCTTCCTTGGTTAGTTGATAAATTATTAGTAATACCTAAGTATGTGTCTTCTTTTTTCTGATTGTGTATTTTAACTCCATTTACGGGGGTGCCAAGAGTGTCTACAATATTTATAGTTACAGACCCTCTGTAGTCCTGATGATTTATAGTATTGTCGGCTATACTTAAAGCTTCTTGTAGCACTACTATTTCATTTTTTATAATAATATTTTCAAAGACTACACTAGCTACTACAGAGTCATCTATAGAGTCTGTAAAAGTAAATAAGAAAGATGTTTCTTCGTGGTTAAAAACATTAAAACTAACGTTTAGATAATTATAGATTCCTTGTGATATATTAGTACTACTAGGTGTTATAAGATCGTTATTCCCTCCATATAGTTGTATGTTGTAATCCAAATTATTTATTCCTTCTACTATATCTATAATACTCTGAGGGATGCTTAATTCTATAGATAAATTACTACCATCACCTGAAGAGTTAGCCGAAAAGGTAGTGTATATAGGCTCTATATCTATATAGGCTATAGATAATCCTGTAGATAAAACAGCTACATCTTCTTGTGCTTCTACAGACTTTCCTATAAGAAAAGCTCCGTCAAAAAATCTTAATTTTATATTATGAGTTCCATCTGCTAAGTCCAAATAAACTTCGTTAATATCTAACTCAGCTTCTATTTGTGTGTTAAGAGCTACTATAACCTCGCTACCTCCATTGATAGAATAACCTATCCTAGGATAAGAGATACTAGACATGTCATAACTAGAATAGTCAAACTTCATAGTAGTCCTTTTATCTGTAGTAAAGTCTACATTTAGGTCTCCTATTACGGGTTTTATTATAAGATTGGTAGGTCCGCTGTAGTTTTCGTCTATAACAACTAGCGATTCTTCACTCGTGTAAGTATAGTCCATATAAGTCATATTAAGACTTATTTTGTAAGTACCATAAGCTAGCATAGTATAAAAGCTAGATGAAATAGTCATATTACTAGTATCAAAACTTACTATAATATCTATATCTTCGGAAACAAGAGTAGATTGATTGACTATAGTCATAGTTGCCTCAATATTGTCAACTGATCTTTTTGCCGTGTTTTCTTTTGCAGAAATATAGCTAGAATCTTCAATTACACCTACGATAGTATAACTAAAATCTATAGTAGACTTAGGTGCATTGATTTCTGTGTCAGTATTTTTAGAGCATGAAAGTAATATAAATACTGACAAGATATAAGTTTTTAATTTTAAATTCATATCTGTTGTTTTGTTGAGAATAATATGCAAATATACTTTTTTATTAATAGGAAAAGTATATTTAATATGAAAAACATGAAAAACATGTTTATTGTTTTGTTTGTAAGGTGTATACTTGATGTCTAGAATAGTTTATGGTGTTTTGTTGTAGAGATTGTAATTGGTAGTTTGCTAATTATCGTAGTATATAATAAAATTAGGGTATTATTAATACGTAAGAGTATAATTTACTTGAATATAATTATTAATTCACCCGAGGTAATTGTTTTTAATTTCATTAAGATGTGTTTTTGTTTAAACCTATAATTCATGAATCTTGCGATTCGAAGGAGTATTATAAATATCGGACTTTCAATGTTTTAAGCGATTTATACGAGTATCATTATCTCCTAGGGCTTTGCTCCATATTGATTGTTCCCTGGTTCACTGTCTGAGAATAAAAGATACAATAGCCATATAGATCCTTGTAATTAGGAATCATAGACGCAAGTATCATCCAGCCACTGTTTCCTGAGTCATGCTTTATTAAAAAGCTATGTGTTTGTTATAGGTATCACAATAATATTATTAATTATTTAGATGAAATTGTATTAAGATATTTTTTATTAAAAATAAAGCTACGTACTATGAGCATTTGATATGAATGCAAAATTAAAAACATATGAGCAGGGTAATACCAAAGATGACTCATAAAATCTGATGGATGCTATGTGTTATAATTTACACCGAAGTTCTGGGGTAATTACACCTAATTATGAGGTTAAGGGTAAATAGTACCGAGAAAAGATCTGTTTTTACATGTATTGAGCAGAGGAGTTAAAGGAAGCATAAAAACTAAAAAAAAGTCATCAAAAAAAGAGAAGTATCAATGCTAGATTGTTTTGTAATGGTTTTATTTTAGTTTTAATTAATGTGAAAAATATGTTAAAGTTATAACATTTATGCTAATATATGTTTATTTTTACTTTATATTGCAGATAAAATAAAACAAAATCATTAACATGAAAAAAATCAAATCTATTTTATTAGGAGCTCTTTTGCTTGGTTTTTCGTCTCTGTACGCACAGACTAAGGAAGCTAAAGAACCTCAGAAAGGACACGTTAACGTAAACAAATTTCGTCAGATGAAGGATGTCTTAGCGTCTCCAAACTCTCAGCACACTGCTTCGGGTAAGCCAGGAGCTAATTATACTCAGCAAAAAGTTGATTATATAATGGATATCGTAATAGATGACGATAAACAAATTCTTACTGGTAGCGAAAAAATAACTTATCATAACAATTCTACTGACGATTTGGAGTATTTGTGGATACAGTTAGATCAGAATGTAAGAGCTAAAGATTCTAAAAGTTCAGATATACAAGGAGGAGGAGCTAAGGTTGCTTATAGGTTGGGTCAATATACTGATGAGTTTTTGGATGATTCTTTTGATGGAGGTTTTAAACTAACATCGGTAAAAAACTCTGATGGGAGCAAATTATCTTATACTATCAATAATACTATGATGAGAATAAACCTAGATACTCCAGTAAAATCAGGAGAAGTATTTGAGTTTTCTATAGACTGGTGGTACAATATTAACGATCATGTTAAAACAGGAGCTCGTTCGGGGTACGAACCTTTCGACGATGAAAATAAAAATATAAACTATGTTATAGCTCAGTTTTTCCCAAGGCTAGCGGTTTACGATAACGTAGAAGGATGGCAAAACATGGAGTTTTGGGGTAGAAGTGAGTTTGCTTTAGAGTTTGGGGACTATATAGTTAACCTTACTGTGCCTGCTGACCATATTGCTAATGCTACAGGAGTATTGACGAATGTTGAGAAAATGTTGACAAAAGCTCAATATAAGAGATTCAAAAAAGCACAAACTTCGTATGATGATACTGTAGTTATAGTTACTCAAGAAGAAGCTGAAATAGCTGAAAAGAAGCGTACTAATAAAACTAAAACATGGGTGTTTGATGCAAAAAACGTAAGAGATTTCGCTTTTGCTACTTCTAGGAAATATATCTGGGATGCTATGGCAGTTAAGATAAATGACAGAACTGTAATGGCTTATTCTTTGTATCCTAAAGAAGGTAACCCGTTGTGGTCAGAGCATTCTACTAGGGCTGTAGCGGTTACTTTAGATAGCTATTCAAGAATGTCTTTTGACTATCCTTATCATAAAGCAATATCGGTACATGCCAAAGGTCAAGGTATGGAATATCCTCAGATATGTTTTAATCACGGAAGACCAGATGCTGACGGAACTTATTCTGACAGAGAAAGAAACGGGATGTTAGGTGTTATTATACACGAAGTAGGGCATAACTTTTTCCCTATGATAGTAAACTCAGACGAACGTCAGTGGACTTGGATGGATGAAGGATTGAATTCTTTCCTTGAAATAATAGCAGAAAGAGATTACGAAACAAAATACCCTGGTTCTTTTGTAAGAGCTAATGGAAATAGAGGATTACCTAAAAATGTAGCTAGATATATGGGTGGTAATCAAGATAGAATATCTCCTATAATGTCGCAAGGAGACAATGTATATCAATTTGGTAGTAACGCATATTCTAAGCCTGCTGCAGGTCTTACTATACTGAGAGAAACTATAATGGGTAAAGAATTGTTTGACTACGCTTTCCGTACTTATTCTAAAAGATGGATGTTTAAGCACCCAACTCCAGCCGATTTTTTCAGAACTATGGAAGATGCTTCTGCAATGGACCTAGACTGGTTTTTTAGAGGGTGGTTCTACACTACCGATTATAACTCTATGTCTATAGAAGGAGTAAAAGAGCTTTACCTTACAGGTAAGCCAACTGAGGAAATAAAAACTATGGCTAAAGAAAGAGGTTTCAAATTGGAAGATTTGCCCCCTATGGTTTATTTGTCTGACGAAAAAGATGCAGGTAAGAAATTATCAGAATTGGAAGAATTTACGGATAAAAACTACAATGCTGATCAGAAAGATAATTTTAAGGATGGAAAGTATATCTATGAAATATCTTACAAGCAAAAAGGAGGATTAATGTTGCCTATAATAGTAGAGTATACCTACGAAGATGGTACTACTATGACTAAGCAATACCCAGCTCAAATATGGAGTAAAAACCACGAAGAGGTTAAGAAGATAGTTTCTTCTGCAAGGAAAATAATATCTATAAAACTAGATCCTAAAATGGAAACTGCCGATGTTGATACTAGTGACAATAGCTGGCCTAAAGAAAAAGATAATAACTTTGCTAAGTTTGAAAACAAAAAACTTAAGAAGTGATTGTAATTTACTAGAAATTTAATAAATGCCCTGTATTTTCTTAAATATAGGGCGTTTTTGTGTTTAAGTATGTTATTTAGAGTGTGTTTAGTTCTATAATTATCATGTTTAAGTATATATATATGTATTTTAAATAAATTTTAATTTAAATAAATGTGAATAATATGTTAAAAACGTAAGTCTAGTGCTAATAATAAGTTTATTTTACTTTATATTGCAGACAAAATAAAACAAAATCATTAACATGAAGAAAATCAAATCTATTTTATTAGGTGCTCTTTTACTTGGTTTTTCGTCTTTGTACGCACAGACTGAAGAAGTTAAAGAACCTCAAAAAGGACACGTTAACGTAAACAAATTCCGTCAGATGAAGGATGTGTTAGCTACTCCAAACTCTCAACACACAGCTTCTGGTAAGCCAGGGGTTAAATATACTCAACAAAAAGTTGATTATATAATGGATATCGTATTAGACGATAACAAGCAAACTCTTACTGGTAGCGAAAAAATTACTTATCACAACAATTCTGTTGACGATTTGGAATATTTATGGGTACAGTTAGACCAAAACATGAGATCAGCAGACTCTAAAACTCCGGATATCAAAGGAGGAGGAGCTAAAGTTGCTTATCGATTGAACGAGTATGCTACTGAATTTATGGAAGAAACTTTCGATGGAGGTTTTAAACTTACTGCAGTTAAAGACTCTAGAGGAAACGATTTATCACATACCATCAACGGTACTATGATGAGAATAAACTTAGATACTCCTTTGAAATCAGGAGCTGTTTTTAACTTTTCTATAGACTGGTGGTACAATATCAACGATTATGTAAACCAAGGCGGTCGTTCTGGTTATGAGTCTTTCGAAGATGAAAACAAAAACATAAACTATATAATAGCTCAGTTTTACCCAAGACTGGCAGTATATGACAATGTAGAAGGATGGCAAAACATGGAGTTCTGGGGAAGAAGCGAGTTTGCTTTAGAGTTCGGAGATTTCCAAGTAAACATAACAGTACCTGCTGACCATATATTGAGTGCTACAGGAGTGCTTACTAATATGAAAGATGTATTGACTAAAACTCAGTATAATAGATTCAAAAAAGCTGAAAAGTCTTTTGATAATCCAGTGTTTATAGTTACTCAAGAAGAAGCAGAAATAGCTGAAACTAAACGTACTGACAAGACTAAAACATGGAGATTTGATGCTAAAAACGTAAGAGATTACGCTTTTGCTTCTTCAAGAAAATATATATGGGACGCTATGGCTGTTAAGATAAATGACAGAACTGTAATGGCTCACTCTTTATACCCTAAAGAAGGTAACCCATTATGGTCAGAACACTCTACAAGAGCTGTTGCTGTTACTTTAGAGTCTTATTCTAAAATGACTTTTGACTATCCTTATCACAAAGCTATATCGGTACACGCTAAGCAACAAGGTATGGAATATCCTCAGATATGTTTTAACTACGGAAGACCAAACCCTGATGGAACTTATTCTGACAGAACAAGACACGGAATGTTAGGTGTAGTTATACACGAGGTAGGGCATAACTTTTTCCCTATGATAGTAAACTCTGACGAGCGTCAATGGACTTGGATGGACGAAGGATTAAACTCTTTTGTACAAATAATAGCAGAAAGAGATTACGAAAAAAAATACCCTGGTTCTTTTACAAGAGCTAACGGATCGAGAGGATTACCTAAAAATGTAGCTAGATACATGGGAGGTGAGCAGTCTAATATAGCTCCAATTATGTCTCATGGTGACAATGCTTTCCAATTTGGAAGTAACGCTTACTCTAAGCCTGCTGCAGGACTTATGATGTTGAGAGAAACTATAATGGGAGAAGAATTGTTTGATTATGCTTTCCGTACTTATTCTAAAAGATGGATGTTTAAGCACCCAACTCCAGCTGATTTTTTCAGAACTATGGAAGATGCTTCTGCAATAGACCTTGACTGGTTCTTCAGAGGATGGTTCTATACTACCGACTATAACTCTATGTCTATAGAAGGAGTAAGAGAACTTTACCTTACTGGTAAACCAACTGAGGAGATAAAAACTATGGCTAAAGAAAGAGGTTTCAAATTGAAAGATTTACCTCCTATGGTTTATTTGTCTGACGAAAAAGATGCAGGTAAGAAATTATCTAAATTGGATAAGTTTACTGAAGAAAACTATAGTGCTGAGCAAAAAGCGAACTTTAAAGATATAAAATATATATATGAGATATCTTACAAGCAAAAAGGAGGATTAATGTTGCCTATAATAGTAGAGTACACTTACGAAGACGGTACTACTATGACTAAGCAATATCCTGCTCAGATATGGAGTAAAAATCATAAAGAAGTTAAGAAAATAGTTTCTTCTGCAAGGAAAATAGTATCTATAAAATTAGATCCTAAAATGGAAACTGCCGATGTTGATACTAGTGACAATAGCTGGCCTAAAGAAAAAGATAATGACTTTGCTAAGTTTGAAAACAAAAAACTTAAAAAGTAATTTTATTTAATATTTAGATATTTAAAATCCGCTTTACTTTAATTAGTAAGGCGGATTTTTGTTTGAAATAGAGTTTTATTACGTTTCTTATATATCACTAGTGTGTTTTGTTAAATTACACATAGTGTAGCCTAAATAAATGTAGAATATATCTTTAAAAATCATATATTTGCAGTATAAAAACTAATAATAATGAAAGGACCATTGTTTTACTCTAAAATATTGCTTTTTGGTGAGTATGGAATTATAAAAGATTCTAAAGGCTTGGCTATACCCTATAATAACTACAATGGAGCTTTGAAAAAAGCAGATAATCTTAATAGTTTACAAAGTGACTCTAATACGAAGATTAGCGAATTTTGTGACTATTTGGCTTCTAATTCTTCTGTTTTATTAGATACTGACAAGCTTAGAGAAGACATAAACGAAGGGCTTTATTTCGATTCTAGTATTCCTCAAGGTTATGGAATAGGTAGTTCAGGGGCTTTGGTAGCTTCGGTTTACGATAAATATTCTTACGATAAAATTACTGTTTTAGAAAACCTTACAAAAGATAAACTATTGAGTTTGAAAAATATTTTCTCCGAAATGGAATCTTTTTTTCATGGTAAAAGTTCGGGTTTAGATCCTTTGAATAGTTACCTTAGTTTACCTATACTTATTAATTCTAAAACTAATATAGAGGCAACAGGTATTCCTTCTCAGAAAGAAGGTGCAGGAGCCGTTTTTCTTTTAGATTCTAATATAGTAGGTAAAACAGAACCTATGGTTAGTCTTTTTATGAATAAAATGAAAAATGAAGGCTTTAGGAATATGATAAAAGAAGAGTTTTCTAAATATACTGACGACTGTATTGACGATTTCTTAAAAGGAAATGTTAATTCTCTTTTTTCTAATATAAAAACACTTTCTAAAATAGTTTTAAAGAATTTTAAACCCATGATACCCGATTCTTTCCATGAATTGTGGCAAAATGGAATAGACACTAACTCGTACTACCTAAAGTTATGTGGTTCTGGAGGTGGTGGTTATATTTTGGGATTTGCCCCAGACTATAAAAAAGCCGAAGAAATGCTAAGTAAATACAAATTGGAACTAGTTTATAAGTTATAAATGACAGTTTTGCTTAGGAAAAGAACTTTTAAATATGTTATACTCAAATTACTCAGTTTATTCTCGGTTATAAGAGGTTATAATTTGTTAATGGTTTTTATAGCATTGTATTTGGCGTCTATTTTTGTGTTTTCGACTAACGAAAGCCTCAAAGAAATAGTCTTAGATTTTAATTTGTTACTAATAGTATTGTCTACTTTGAGTGCTATAGCTGGGGGTTATATTATCAATAATTTTTACGATCAGCTCAAAGATAAGATAAATAAACCTTTTAAGTCTAAAATAGATGATATGACAAGTGTAGGCTTGCAATTGAAATTGTATTTTACACTTAATTTGATTTCGGTCATAATTGCTTATTTTGTATCTTGGAAAGCTTTTGTGTTTTATAGCTTTTATATATTTATAATATGGATTTATTCTCATAAGTTAAGAACTAGACCTGTTTTACAATTGATTTTTTCGGCTTTTTTATATGTATTTCCCTTTCTTGCCTTATTTATTTATTATAAAAACCAGAATGCAACTATATATTTACATGCTTTATTTCTTATAAATTTATTTATAATAAAAGGATTATTTAAGCATTTGGAAAATATAAAGGGAGAGATAATATGCGATTATAATAGTATTCCTATCAAATATGGAGAGAAAAACACTAAATATATAGTAGTTTGCTTTTTTGTAACGATATCTATATTTGCTGTGTTGATATCTAATAATGAACTAGTAGGTTATATGAGATATTATTTTTATTTGACGGTTATTTTGTTTGCTATAGCAATACCTTTTGTATTTGTTTCTAAAGAAAGAAAGAATTATTTATATCTTCATAATTTTGTGAAAATAATAATAATACTGGGGGTTTTTAGTTTGTTAGCTATTGACGAATCGGTTATAATAAATAAAATATGGTAGACTTAGAGTTGCTGGAGTATCTGGAGAGTTTTGTTTCAGATAAAAGAAAAGAAACTTTCAAAAAAGTATTATCGCAACGAACTAAACATTTTACAGTTGTTTTAGAAGATTTATATCAGAAGCATAATACAAGTGCAGTTGTCAGGAGTTGCGATATATTCGGTATTCAAGATGTTCATATAATAGAAAATAAATATGAAAGCTATATGTCGAACCAAGTAGGGAAAGGCTCTCAGAAATGGATGGATTTTTATAGATATAACCAAAAACAAAATAACACTTCCGATTGTATAGACGAACTTAAATCTCAAGGATATCAAGTAATAGTTACGACCCCTCATAATGATTCTTGTATTTTGGAAGATTTTGATATAAGTAAAAAATCAGCTTTTGTTTTTGGAGTCGAAAAGGAAGGAGTGTCTGAATTGGCTATGAGTAAGGCTGATGGTTTCTTGAAAATACCTATGGTAGGTTTTACTGAAAGCCTTAATGTGTCGGTTGCTGCTGCTATAGTTTTACAGTCTCTTACTGCCAAATTGAAAGCTTCTGATAAGAACTGGCAGATGAGCGAAGAGGAGGTGACCAAAAAGTATCTGGATTGGGTTACTTTATCGATAAAAGATGTGGATAGAATAAAAGAAAGATTTTATAAAGATAAAAAATAGTGGGACTTATAGAAAACAGGGCTTATTTGCTAGAAGTGGTAAATACTAAGATGCCTTTTGGTAAATATAAAGGTAAATACATCTTAGACTTACCCGAATATTATATTTTTTGGTACAAACAAAAAGGATTTCCTAAAGGAAAAATAGGAGATATGATGGCTCTGGTCTGTGAAATAAAAACTAATGGACTAGATAGGGATTTAAGAAAGTTGAGGAATTAGAAGTGTTTGTTGTATAATTTAATTATATTTTTTTATAAAAATAATAAAAAGCATAATTAAATGTATTTTTTAAGTGTTATATTTGTGATTATTAATGATTTAAATATAGCGCTATGAAAAAAGAAATACAATGTGTAATAAAAAATTCGACAGATACAGCAATCGAATTCATGAAAACAGAACTGATAAAAGGTAAATGGATAGGCTTGGAACCTCATAAAAATTTAGAAAAAGGTAAGACTGTTTCGTTTAAAATAGTAGAAAATACAGGAAAGCCTAATGGTTCGGAAGTATTGGTTACATATTCGAGGGAAGATGGTGAGTATGGTTTTGTCGAGTTCAATATAAATAGTGAAAGTTATGGTGGTAACAGTGAGACTGTTTATATAGTAGGTGATAATGTAAAATATAATGTAAAAAAGATGAATAAAGATTTTAGCTCAGAAGTTGTTATAGGAGATGATTCAGAAACTTTTAACAGGCAGGGTAGTAAATATCTTGTTCATTATGAAATAGTGAAAATATAGTGCTGTTTGTGTTCTTAGGAGGTCTTGAAAAGGAGTACTTGTATTGTTTAGGGTTGGCTTTAGTTCTTTCGATGTTTAGTTTTATATATATATGTATCGTATTTTTTAAAAGTAAATTTAAAAAATACGATATGATACGGTTTACTTTATCATTAAAGGTAATAGTGTATTTATTTTACTTTTCAGGAGTATTATTGACCTGTGTTTTTTTGTTTTATGTGTTTTTATTTTTGTTTGGAGGTGCTACTTATTATTTTTTGAAGTAATTTTAGTATTTAAATTGAATGGTTTACTTGTATTAAAAGAACTAAAAGGTATATGCTTAAAATAAAAAAAAAGCAGAGATTTCATAAGAAATTTCTGCTTTTTTGTGGTCCCACATGGGCTCGAACCATGGACCCCCTGATTATGAGTCAGGTGCTCTAACCAACTGAGCTATGGGACCGACAATATTTGCGGTTGCAAAAGTAGACTATCTTTTGAGTTTTAACAAACTTTTTTGGTAAAAAAAATAAGTTTTTTTAAGGTTTTTATCTTTATGTCTGTTAATTAATGTTTTAGTGTTTTTTTTTGATCACTGTGTTTCGAATTAATGCTTATTTGTTATTTTATTTGAAATATATATGGAAAAATATTTTATTTTTTGAAATGAAAGTGTATTTTCGCTAAAAAATAATTTAAATAACAAGAATGGCAGTTTTATCAAAAATCAGAGAGCGTTCTATGATACTAATAGTTATTATAGGGATGGCTTTGTTTGCATTTGTAGCAAGTCCTAAAGACATAATAAACTTTTTTACGGGAACGGATGTAAACGTAATAGGCACTGTAGACGGAGAAAAAATAGACAGAGAAGAGTTCGGGAAGAAAGTCGAAAATTATAAAAAGCAACTAGGAGGTAGACTTCCTAACGGAATGTTTGCTGTTAATAACGTTTGGAACAGTGTTGTAAGAGAGATGTTATACAATGTTCAAATCAAAGAAGCTGGTATAGTTGTAGGTTCAGAAGATATCTGGGCTAGACTTTTGGACGATAATTCTATTAAAAACAGTGATATGTTCAAAGACGAACTGGGTGTTTTTAGTGAAAATATGTTAAAAGAATACTTAGCTACTATGCAATCAGGAACTGATGAGCAATCTAAAAGGGCTTGGTTTAACTGGTTAGCTAACGAAAAGAATATAGAAAAGCAATTACTGGTTTCTACTTACGATGATCTTATACAGTTTGGTTTAGGTTCGTCTCTTAAAGCAGGAGAAATCAAATATAAAGAAGAGTCTACTACTGTAGATGCTGATATAGTATTTATTCCTTACAGATCGATAAACGATAGTTTGGTTGAAGTATCTGATTCAGAAGTGAAGTCTTACATAAGTAAGCATGCACAAGAGTATAAGCAAGATGCTAGAGTTAACCTTAAATATGTAGTGTTTGAAAATAGTGCTACTGATAAAGATAAGGAAGATACTCAAAGCGAGTTGAACTCTTTGAGGAAAGATAGAGAAGAATATAGCTCGATTTCTAAGTCTAAGGTAACTGTTTTAGGTTTGGAAAACACTACAGACTACGAAGGTTTCTTATTAGATAATTCATCTGATTTAGAATCTGAAGATATTTTGGTTTTCAAAAATGATATGGATGATAAAACATCTGAATTATTATTTTCGGCAGATAAAAACACTGTTGTAGGTCCTTATGAACAAAATGGTTATTTTAAACTATCGAAAGTTGTAGATATATTACAATCTCCCGATTCGGCAGCTGTTAAGCATGTATTGATAGGGTATGTAGGTTCTAGGTCGCAAGGAGAAACCAGAACTAAAGAAGAAGCTAAGGAATTGTCAGATAGTTTATTGGTTGTGTTAAAATCAGATTTTTCTAAGTTTGACCAGATGGCTTCTGATTTTTCGGCAGATAAATCTAGTTCTGAAAAAGGAGGTGAACTTGAATTGTTTGCTTACAAAACTATGGTTTCAAAATTTAGAGACTTCTGTTTTGGAGGTTCAAAAGGAGATTTAGGAATAGCTGAAACAAAGTTTGGTTATCATATAATAAAAATAACTGAGCAAAAAAATACTCAAAAAGCATTAAAATTGGTTACTATATCTAGAAAGATAGAGGCATCGGAAGCTACAGAAAATGCAATTTATGAAAGTGCAGAAACATTTGCATACAACCTTATCAATTATAGAGAAGTTAAGATAAATGCTTTGGCTAAAAAAGATGGTTTAAAAGTTAAATCAGGATTTAGACTAGGTAAGCTTGATAGTAATGTTTCTAGTTTGGGAGAACAAAGAAATATAGTTAAATGGGCTTATAACGAAGATACCAAAGTAGGAGATTCTAAGCGTTTCGATATAGAAAAAGGATATGTGGTTGTTAGCTTGTCTAGCAAGACTTCTGACGGTACTAAGTCGGTTAACGAAGCTAGAAGTAGTGTTGTTTCTAAACTTAGAAACGAAAAGAAAGCAGAAATGTTAAAAGAAAAGATGAACGGTTCTGACTTAGAAACTATAGCTAAAGAAAATGATTTGACTATCAAGAAACTAGAGAAAATCTCATTTAAATCGGGTAACTTAAGCGGTATAGGTAGAGAAATAAAAGTTGTAGGAGCTTTGTTTGGTATGAAAGAAGGTTCTTTCGAAAAAATGATAGTTGGTAGCAAAGGTTTGTTTGCTGTAAAACTTAATAAAATAAATAAAGCAGAAGAGCTAGAGAGCTACGAGACTTATAAGAAAACTATAATGAGAGATAGTAAATCTCAAGTTTATAAGGTTTATAAGTCACTAGAAGAAGCTTCTGATATAAAAGATAATAGAGCATTATTTTTTTAATAAGAAATAATGGTTTTTTAATATAAAAAATGTGAACTTTACAGTTCACATTTTTTGTTTATAACATTTGTTAATATGAATATAAGAAAACATTTTAGGTTCAAAAATATATTATTTATAGTTATTATTTCTTTGTTTTTGATACCGACATCAAAAGAATGGATTTTAGGTAAAATATCTCTTTCTCCTACAATTATTTCGGTAGATGATAGAGATATCTTTACAGACTATAATTGGGGTATATTAGATTTGCAAGGTCAATATTACGATTTTTCTAATAATGAAGGCAAGCTTACAATAATAAGCTTTTGGGCTACTTGGTGCCCTCCTTGTAGGGCCGAGTTACCTAGTTTTCAGAGATTGTATGATCAGTACAAAGATAAAGTTTCCTTTGTGTTTGTAAGTAATGAAAATAATGAGGTTTTGAAAAAATTTCTAAAAGAGAATAACTATAATATTCCTGTTTATACTCAGGATTCTAGAAGTAGAAATAGTTATTTTGATAAGGTTTCGTCTATCCCTCATACATTTCTTATAGGTAAGAATGGTTCTGTTATAGTTTCGGAAGTAGGAGCTAGTGATTGGGATTCTGACAGTTTTAAAGAGGTTTTGAATAAATTAATAGAGAATTAATATGGGACTTGGTAATTTTTCATTAAAGAGTTACAATACTTTTGGAATAGATGCATATGCTGATAACTTTATAGAAATAACAACAGAAGATCAGCTTATAGAGTATTTGAAGACGAATAAAGACTTTTTTGTATTAGGAGGTGGAAGTAATATAGTTCTTACTCAAAACATAGAAAAAGACGTTTTATATATCAATAATAAAGGTGTTTCGGTAATAGAAGAAGACGATATAAGTTTATTAATAAAAGTTTCTGCAGGAGAGGTGTGGAACGATTTAGTTATGTGGGTAGTTGATAAAAACTATGGAGGTATAGAGAATCTGTCGCTGATACCTGGCAAAGTAGGGGCTAGTCCTATACAAAACATAGGGGCTTATGGTGTAGAGGTCAAAGATACTATAGATAGGGTAGAGGCTGTTAATATAACTACGGGATGTATAGAAATATTTACTAACAAACAATGTGAGTTTGAGTATAGAACCTCTGTTTTTAAAACTAAATACAAAAATAAGTATATTATTACTAATGTTTTTTTTAGGTTGAAAAAAGAAAGCTATAAGTTGTCTACTTCTTACGGAGATATAGAAAAAGAACTTAATTATAATAATATAATTAATCCTACTGTCAAAAATATATCTGACGCTATAGTTAAGATAAGAAAAAGTAAGCTTCCTGACCCTGAGGTGTTAGGTAATTCGGGTAGTTTTTTTAAGAATCCTATAGTTAAAAATGAGTTTTGTTTATCTCTTTCTCAAAAATTTTCAGAAATGCCTTATTATAAGGTCGATGATAATAATATGAAAATACCAGCAGGTTGGCTTATAGAAAAAGCAGGGTTTAAAGGTGAAGTATTTGGCAATGTAGGTTCTCATAGTAAGCAGGCTTTAGTCATAGTTAACTATGGAGGTGCGACAGGTTACGAAATAGTAAAACATGCAGATAGAGTGATAAATAAAGTAAAAGAGATGTTTTCTATTGATATAGAAATGGAAGTTAATATTATTTAAAAAATATAACTATATGACAGACCAGCGTATTTGTTGTATTTATAAACCATTTCTTTAGTTTCCTTTGTTTGAAATGATAAAAAGTAGGTGAAACTATTCTTTTTTAATCTTATTTTATATCCTAACTCTAGTTTAAATATAAATGGTTCTATATTTTTAGTGATAGATATACTGTTTACGTATATAGGGTCTTGTATGGATCCTTGTATTGTGGCATCGTACATTGTATATTTTATTTCAGGTTTTATATATACGAATTTTTCAATTGTTTGATTGTTATTGTTTAGTTGATTATCGAAAAGACTGCTTTTTGTTATAGATAATACAGGAGTGAAAGACAACCTTTGACTAATTCCTAGAGAGCAATTAATAAAACTAGACCCCATGTTTGTTTTTACAAAATAACTACTACTAGTTCTTGTGTTTTGAATAAAATTACGATAATAATCAAAATTTAACTGTAATACTCCGCCTGCTTCTACTTGGTAATCCCAGCCTTCTGGAGAACTAGCACCGACTAATTGGTGAAACCAATCTTGAGTATTTCCTGATTTAGAATTATTACCTATAGTTCCTATTTCTATACCTATTCTATAAAAACTATTTTTAAATTTTAGTTTTTTATAATTATAACCAATATATAGGTATCCTGCAAAAGGTCTATCTATGTGATTTGTGTTTTCGATTATCCTCACTTGTGGAGTGTATATTAGTTGAGCAAAAGTAAATGTTTGTATTATTTTTGGTTTTTTGATAGAACGATATTCTACAAAAACACCGTTGGTGTAGTAGTTATCTTTGGTTAATGAAGAAAACATATCGTTATCCCATTTCAAAGTCACTTCGTTATTAAGTCTCTGAGAATTAATATTTAATGATATTAAAATTAAAACAGTTAAAAATCTGAACATATTATAGCAATTTATATAAATATAAAGTTAGCGATATAATTATTTAAAACACAGTCTTTTATGTGTTATTTTTATTTTTTTTATAAAAAAAAAGTAAAGACATATAATTTATGGTAATTAATGTATCAGATGAAAGAGTAAATCGTAAATTTGCAGTGTAAATTAACAGAAATGAAAAGAGTAGTTATAGGTTTATCGGGAGGAGTAGATAGTAGTGTGGCAGCGCATTTACTAATAGAACAAGGATATGAAGTTATAGGGTTGTTTATGAAAAATTGGCATGATGACTCTGTCACTATATCTGATGAGTGTCCTTGGTTGGAAGATAGTAATGACGCTATGTTAGTGGCTCAGAAGTTAGGGATACCATTTCAGGTTGTTGATCTTAGTGAGCAATACAAAGACAAAATAGTCGATTATATGTTCAAAGAATATAGTTTGGGACGAACTCCAAACCCTGATGTGCTGTGTAATAGAGAAATAAAGTTTGATGCTTTTCTGAAAATAGCAATGGATTTGGGTGCCGATTATGTAGCTACAGGTCACTATTGTCGTAGAGCTGTTACTCAAAAAGACGGTAAAAACTACTACCGTTTACTAGCAGGTGTAGATAAAAATAAGGATCAATCTTATTTCTTGTGTCAACAATCACAAGATCAATTGTCTAAATCGTTATTTCCAATAGGAGAATTAACTAAGCCAGAAGTAAGAGATATAGCAAAATCTTTGGACTTAATAACTGCTGACAAAAAAGACTCACAAGGTCTGTGTTTTATAGGAAAAGTAAAATTACCCGATTTTTTGCAACAAAAACTAAAACCAAAAAAAGGAAACATAATAAAAATAGACAAATACTCCGTTTTGTACAATAAAGAAAGACCAAAGATAGATTCTTTAGAGTCTGAATATGAATATCTGTCAGAAAAAACAGTTTATTTTTCTAGGTTCGGGAAGGTCGTGGGGGAGCATAATGGAGCTCATTTTTTTACCAAAGGACAGCGTAAAGGCTTGGCTGTAGGAGGGAGTAAAGAACCTTTATATGTACTAGATACCGATGTTGACGAAAATATTATATATGTAGGAGAAGGTAAAGATCATCCTGGATTGTACCGAAATGCTCTACTTATAAATACTGATGAAGTGCACTGGATACGTGAAGACTTAGCCTTGAAAATAGGGGAGACCTTAGAAGTAATGGGAAGGATACGTTATAGACAAAAACTAGAGAAAGCAAAAATATTAATGTCTGAAAAAGGATTGTATGTCAACTTTGAAAGTCCTCAATCGGCTATTTCAGAAGGACAATTTGTAGCTTGGTATATAGGCGATGAATTACTTGGTTCAGGAGTTATCTCTTAATTTAACCAAATTATTAAAAATAAATAAAAAAAGCACAAAAAAACAGGGCTTATTTAAAAGTTCAATTGTTATATTTGCTAATTACATTAAAAAGAACACAAAATGCAAACAAATACCGTAAGTGAATTATTGCAAAAAGAAAGATTTTTGCAAAAAGTGATACTTAAAGGCTGGGTAAGGTCTTTTCGTAGTAACCGATTTATAGCTATAAATGATGGTAGTACTATAAATAATATACAATGTGTCTTAGATTTTGAAAATACTGATAAAGAAACAATATCTCGTATAAACACAGGTGCTTGTTTGGAAATACACGGAGAACTAGTGGAAAGCCAAGGGAAAGGGCAGACTGTAGAAATAGTTATTTCTGAAATAAAAATATTAGGAGATAGTAATCCTGACGAGTATCCTATACAACCCAAAAAACACAGTTTAGAGTTTTTGAGAGAAAATGCTCACCTTAGAATAAGAACCAATACTTTTGGAGCTGTTATGAGAGTGAGAGCAGCTTTGTCTTTTGCTGTTCATAAATATTTTACCGAAAACGGATTTTATAATGTACATACTCCGCTAATAACTGGTTCTGATGCCGAAGGAGCAGGAGAAATGTTCAATATAAGTACTCTTGACAAAAACAATATTCCCAAAAACGAGGATGGTTCTATAGATCATAGTAGCGACTTTTTTGGTAAAGAAACCAATCTTACAGTTTCAGGGCAGTTAGAAGGTGAAACTTATGCAATGGCACTTGGTAAAATATATACTTTTGGACCTACTTTTAGGGCTGAAAACTCTAATACTTCTAGGCATTTGGCTGAGTTTTGGATGATAGAGCCAGAAATGGCGTTTTACGACCTTGATAAAACTATGAGCCTTAGCGAAGATTTTATAAAAAGTGTTATAGCTTATGCTTTGGAAAACTGTAAGGACGACCTTGACTTCTTAAACAAAAGACAAGAGGACGAGGATAAAAAACTTCCTGTAGCCAAAAGAAACGATATGAATTTGTTAGATAAGCTTAAATTCGTTTCTGAAAATAATTTCAAAAGAGTTTCTTATACCGAAGCTATTGATATTCTTAGAAACTGTAAGCCTAACAAAAAGAAGAAATTTGAATATATAATAGACAAGTGGGGAGCTGATTTACAAAGTGAGCACGAGAGATTCTTGGTAGAAAAACACT
Source organism: Flavobacteriaceae bacterium (assembly GCA_013215105.1). Taxonomy (GTDB): domain Bacteria; phylum Bacteroidota; class Bacteroidia; order Flavobacteriales; family Flavobacteriaceae; genus DT-33. Next base: position 8,779 of record JABSPL010000189.1, on the reverse strand, counting down.
TCAAATGTCCAGTAATATTATTCGATTATCCTGCTGATATAAAAGCATTTTACATGAGGGTAAACGACGATGGTAAGACTGTAAGAGCTATGGATGTACTATTCCCAGGGATAGGAGAGATAGCAGGTGGTTCGCAAAGAGAAGAAAGACTTGATGTGCTAAAAGACAAAATGAAAGCTTTGGACATAGACGAAAAAGAGCTTTGGTGGTATTTGGATACTCGTAAATTTGGAACGGCTGTGCATAGTGGTTTCGGTTTAGGATTCGAAAGACTAGTACTTTTTGTAACTGGTATGGGTAATATCCGTGATGTGATACCTTTCCCTAGAACTCCTAATAATGCAGATTTTTAATATCTGATTGTGAATTATAATAAAAAGTCTGCCTGAGGGTGGGCTTTTTTTGTAGGTTAAAATTGTCTTTATGGGTTGGCTTAGAATATCTGTTTGCATATTAAAACCATAGGTTTGTCGTTGATATCTTTTGTGAAGAACACATAATCGTTACCTCCATCTTTTATTTTGGTCTTTTTTCTTATTTTTTCTACACTATCAGGAAAGTTTTTTATAGCTATATTAGCTTTGTTATCCTTGAATTTGTTCTTTAATAATTTGGGTTTGTACTGTGCTGTTTCTATTATTTCAAATCTTCTTCCTGGGAAATCAATTAATTTTTCACTAGTGTATAGATGACTATTTTTACTTAGTTTGTCTATTTCGAACTTAGAGCAAATAGCTAAAAAAGCTCCTGTTTTGTTTATAGCTGAGTTAGGTTCAAATAGATATTTTTTGGGTGTGGAATATGTCGGTATGTGTGTTTTTAGGGGATAGTAATCAAATATATCATTACTGTGTTTGGTTATGTTTATTGCTCTGTAAAATATATCGTTACTTTCTTTTTTGTTTATAAAAAGGAGTATTTCTTTTACGTTATTGTCGACAGCTACTACTTCTACTTTGTATATAAAAGGTATTTTTCTTAAGGCCTCGCTTATGTCTAGCATAGGAGCAAATTTGACCATTATATTTTCTGATTTATCTAGTAAATCATCAAGTATTTCGGGTAAATTAGGGCTACAGTCTTCTATTAGGAATACTTTTCCTTTGGTTTTGTTTCTCCTAGATGGATCTATGAAAATCCAGTCATATTTATTTTTGTTTTCTTTTATATATTGGGTCGAATCTAAGTTTTTACATTCTATATTATTTGCTTTTAGAATAGAAGTGTTGTGTTTTACTATTTCGGAAAGTTCTTTGTTTATTTCGCAATGTATCACTTTATCTATTTTTTGAGCAAAGTAATAGTCATCAACTCCAAAACCTCCCGTAAGGTCTATGAGCGATTTCCCTCTTACTAAACTAGCCTTGTATTTTGCGCTTTTTTCAGAAGAACTTTGTTCTATACTCAAGGGTTTAGGGAGGTATATATTAGATGTTCTGAACCATAGAGGTAGTTTTTTGATACATTTGTTTTTGGCTACTATTTGGTCTGCTAATTCGGAATTGTTTATGTTCTCGAATACAGGTTTAGAGAATAGTAGTTTGTCTATTGCTATATTTAAGTTTTGGTTAATAAAATCTTGAACCGATTTGGTAAGTATGTTTTTATTGATCACTTATATTTGCTTAGTTAATGATTTCACTATTTTATTTTTGGAAAAGAAAGTTTTTAATATAACTTTTACAACAGTATAAAAAGGTACAGCTACCATCATACCTATTATTCCGAATAAAATACCTCCTATGATTATTATAAGAAATATTTCTAAAGGATGCGATTTTACGCTTTTAGAAAATATAATAGGTTGACTTATGAAATTATCTATTATTTGAGCTATAAAATACCCCGTCATAACGTATGATGTTGTGGGTAGTATTTGTGTGTTAAAGTCTAGACTTAAATCGCTAGTCATAGAGAGTATAAGCATTATAAATGCCCCGATTAATGGGCCTACGTATGGAATAAGATTAAGTAAAGAGCATAGGAAAGCTATAGCTATAGCGTTGTTTATGCCGAATATTGATAGGGTTATAGTGTATATAATAAACAATAAAGTTATTTGTAGAACTAATCCTATAAAATATCTAGATAGTAGGTTTTTTATGGTTACTAACGATTTTAAGAGTTTTTCTTTGTTTTGTTCGTTTACAGTTAATACTAGTGAGTCTTTGAGTATATTGCTGTCTTTCAAAAAGAAAAAGCTAATAAAAACAATAGAGAATAAAGCTATACTAAGGTTTCCTAATCCTCCTATTATGGCATTTACAAACTCAGAAATATGTAGCATTTCAGGAGATAGTTCCATATTTTTTAGAAATTCTACTAAATTTAAATTGTATTTAGATAAGTATTGTTCCGATATTACGAATAGCTCAGATAAGTCTTCTTTTAGCTTGTTAAAGTCGAGTAGTGATATGTTTTCACCTTGTTGTATTATTAAAGGTATGAAAAGCCCTAAAACAGCTATTATAATAAAAATAAATAATGATATAGTTATAAAAACAGCTATGGTATTGTTTATTTTTAGTTTTTTGTTAAGTATGTTTTTTAGCGGAGAGCCTATTAAAGAAATTATAGCAGCTATAGTAATGTATACTATTACTGAAGTTATTTTGTACAGGAATAGGGCTATAAGTATAAAGCTTATGCTTATTAATGCTGCTCTTATTATTCCTTTTGATATATTTTTATATAGCATATATGTGTTTTTATGTTTCAAATATATGAATAAAAAGCAAAAAAAAACCAGTCTTGGACTGGTTTTTTATAAGAATTTAATCTTTTATTTTTTAGCTTCTTGAGCCTTTACTTTAGCTTTAGCATACTTAGTCTTGAACTTGTCAATACGACCAGCAGTATCTATTAGCTTAGTTTTACCTGTATAGAAAGGGTGCGAAGTTCTAGATATGTCTAGTTTAAATAGAGGATATTCAACACCTTCGTGCTCTAATGTGTCTCTAGTATCTGCTACCGATTTACATAGAAATACATCGCCATTTGACATATCTTTAAATGCAACCATTCTGTAGTTTTCAGGATGTATTCCTTTTTTCATCTTTATTATATTTTAGTGTTCATTTATTTTTCAAAATGCAAATTTAATCATATTTTTGAGAAATCAAATAAAAAACATTATTTATTTACAATGAAAACACATAATTTTTTAAACACTAGAGTAATACTGCTATTAATAGCCGTAATTTTTGTTAATATGTCTTGCGAGACTAAGTATAAATTCAAGCTAGAAAGCCCAAAGAAGGCGGTTTTAGGCTCTGAAATAAATATTAGTTTGTCTGAGGCCAATAATATAGACTTCGATAGAGTGATATTTTATTTAGACGGAAAAAAACAAGATAATAAAGGAGAATCATCCTTTAAGATGTCTTTGAAGGGCTGTAAACTGGGAAAACAAGTAATAACTGCTGTTGTTTTTTACGAGAAAAAGTCTAAAAAGATAAGAAATGACATAACGATACTTTCTGATGAATCTCCAGAAATATACGATTTTAAGATAATCAACTCTTATAAGCATAATAAGAAATCGTATACTCAAGGTTTGGAGTTTTATGATAATGAACTTTATGAAACTACGGGCTTGCGAGGGAAGTCTTCTCTTAATAAAGTAGATCTTAAAACAGGAGAAATATTAAAGAAAATAGAATTTGATAAAAATATATTTGCAGAGGGAATGACTATTTTTAATAATAATATACATATACTGACTTGGCAATCTGGTAAAGGTTTTGTATATAGTATAGATGATTTTAAAAAGCAAAAAGAGTTTAAATATTCTAAAAGTAAAGAAGGATGGGGTTTAACTCATAATGAAGAGTTTCTTATAAAATCGGACGGAACAGAGAAAATATGGTTTCTAGACCCTGAAACACATAAAGAAGTTAAATATATAGAAGTATATACTAATAAAACTAAAGTCAGTGAATTGAATGAACTAGAGTATATTGACGGTATGATATATGCTAATAAGTACAAAAAAAACACTATACTTATAATAAATCCTAAAAATGGTAAACTGGAAGCTATGGTCGATATGACCAGACTTTGGAAAGAAATAAGAAAAGGACAGAGTTTAGATAGTGAAGACGAGGTTCTGAATGGTATTGCTTATAATAAGCAAACCGGGAAACTTTATGTGACAGGTAAACGATGGGGCAAGATATTTGAGATAGAGTTGATAAAAAATAATTAAGCCTTTATAATGCCAAATAAAATTTTAATCATTATCTTTTTATTTAGTACTGTATTCATGTATTCTCAAGACAGAATATATGAATACAGTACTAGAAATATGAATATACCCGATATTATAGATAGTGGTTTTTTAGGAGTGGATATAGATATGGGTATTAGTAATGAAGATGATCCTAATGAGGATTTTATATTGTATAGAACTAATTATATGATGAAAGGGAGGTTTTCTAAATTTTTAGATTATCTGGAATTTGGAGGTTTGGCTTACTATAGTAATAGCTATAATGTTAATATAGATCCTAATATAGAAACCATTAAGAAAGCCGATTTTATAATAAAACCTAGCTTAAAATTGAGTTTGTATAGTAAGTATGATTTTAATTACGATACAGACTATGATTATAGTAGGTTTGTTCCTAATGTTAGTGTTTTGGTAGGTTACGCTTATAAAAATTCTGATGTTAAAATGGAAGAGTATAAAGATTTAAGCGTTAGTTTGTTGCTTAGGAATCAGCTTTCTGATATTTTATCTATGACAACAAATATTAGAATAACTAATAAAGAAGATGGAAGTAAAAGATACTCTTATGGACAGAATTATCAATTAGAGATAGTTAGAAGTACGTCTGTGTTTTTTGAGTATTTTGGTGATTTCAAAAGGGCAGATTTTTTCTTTGACACTAACCTAGGTCTTGTTTATATGATGGGGCGTGATATTAATATAAAAGTGTCAGGAGGTAATTCTTTTGGTAAAGTAACTCCTAAGTATTTTTTTAATTTTGGGGTTTCATTCAGAATAAGTACCGATCATAGAAGAAGATATAAAGATAAAAATCCTGTAGTAAGGAAGAGAGGTAGAAAATCATTATTTAATTAATATGCAATTATTTTATTCAAATACTATAAATAAAGAGTCTGAACAATACACTTTCGATAAAGAAGAAAGCAGGCATATAGTGAAGGTTCTAAGGAAAGTAGAAGGAGATTTGCTTTATATTACCGATGGGAATCATTTTTTGTTTGTAGTAGAAATATCTATAGCAAATGATAAAAAATGTACAGTTAATATAAAAGATATAATAGAAAAACCAATAGGGCGTAACTATAAAATACACATAGTAATAGCGGCTACCAAAAATATAGACCGAATAGAGTGGTTTTTGGAAAAAGCTACAGAGATAGGTGTAGATGAGGTAAGTTTTGTGCTTTGTGATAGGTCTGAAAGGAAAATGCTTAAATATGAAAGGTTAGATAAAATAGTGATTTCGGCTATGAAGCAGTCTTTGAAGTATTATAAGCCTAAAATAAATGAAGCTATTAGTCTTAAGGAATTTATATTAAAAACAAAAGAAGGTCAACTTTTTATAGCTCATTGTGAAGATACTAATAAGCAATCGTTGAAGGGAAGTTTAGAAGAAAATGGAAATTATACTATTTTGATAGGTCCTGAAGGTGATTTTAGCCCAAAAGAAATAGAAATAGCTATAGATAATAACTATAAACCTGTATCTTTGGGTGATAGTAGGCTGAGAACGGAAACCGCAGCATTAGTTGCAGTACACACAGCTTGCTTTATAAATGAATAGTTATGAAAATATTTTTATTAGCCTTAAGTTTTGTCTTTAGTGTAAATATTAGCTCTCAAAAAGTAGCCAGATTAAAATATCAAGGCGGTGGAGATTGGTATTCTAACCCTACGGCATTGCCTAATCTTATAGGTTTTTGTAATAAAAATATAAACACTTTTATAGATAAAAATATAGATATAGTAGATGTTAAAAGCGAAAATATATTCAAATATGCTATAATTTTTGCAACAGGGCATGGTAATGTTTATATGGACGATCAGGATGTTTCTAATTTAAGGAAATACCTGGTTTCTGGCGGGTTTTTACATGTTTCCGATAATTACGGTTTGGATGTTTATATAAGAAGGGAGATGAAAAAAGTATTTCCTGATTTAGAATTTGTCGAATTACCCAGTACTCATAATATTTTCAAAAAGCCCTTTTTGTTTGTAGAAGGGATGCCTAAAATACACGAACACGACGATAAACAGCCTAAAGCTTACGGTTTATTCTATAAAAATAGACTTGTTTGCTTTTATGACTACGAGTCAGATTTGAGTGATGGCTGGGAAGATGTTAATATTCATAATGACTCAGTAGAAACTAGACTTAAAGCACTCAAAATGGGAGCTAATATTGTTAATTATGTTTTTGAAAACTAGAATATGAATAAGCCAACTTATATTATAGCTCTTATGTCGGGAACTTCTTTAGATGGAGTAGATATAGCTTATATGAAGTTTTATAGTGAAACTAAGTTTGAACTTATATTATCCAAAACTATAGAATATGATGATGTTTGGTTAAGTAAACTTAAGAAATCTATGAATATTTCTTCTGAAAGTTTATTAGAGTTAGACTCTGAATATGGCTTGTATTTGGCTAATTTAGTAAATGAATTTGTATCTGAAAATGATATAAAATCAGTAGATATAGTGAGTTCGCACGGGCATACTGTTTTTCATCAACCTGATAAAGGATTTACTTTGCAAATAGGGAATGGGGCTGTTTTGGCAGCGAATACTGGCTTTAAAGTTATTTGCGACTTCAGAAGTCCTGATATTGCTTTAGGAGGTCAAGGAGCTCCATTAGTACCTATAGGTGATAGTTTATTGTATTTTGACTATGATGCCTGTCTTAATATAGGTGGTTTTGCTAATATTTCTTATCTGAAAGAAGGTAAAAGGATAGCTTACGATATAGTCCCTGTGAATACTGTTTTGAATTTTTTTTCAGAAAAGAAAGGTTTTAAATACGATGATAGAGGTGAGATAGCTAAATCGGGTTGTTTTAATAAGGCTTTGTATGAGAATTTGAACTCTTTGGCTTACTATAATGATAAACCTAGTTCTTTGGGCTTGGAATATGTCATTTCCTCGGTTTTACCTTGTATAGTAGGTTATGATATTTCTATAGAAGATATAATGAATACTTATATACATCATATAGTTTTTCAGATGAGTAAAATAGATGTTTTTAAAGGAGGTAATGATGTTTTAATAACTGGAGGAGGAGTCTTTAATGACTTTTTGATTGATATTCTGAAAGAAAAAACAAAATGTAAGATAATAATACCAAATGATGAAATAGTAAATTTTAAAGAAGCTATAGTTTTTGGTTTATTAGCTTATTTGAAAGATAAAGGAGAAAATAATTGTTTGGCTAGTGTGACTGGGGCTAGTAGAGATCATAGTTCGGGGGTTGTTTATGATTTTTAAATTTTATTTTTCCCAATAAAAAATAAAACTCATATAGACTAGTTTAGTATTTAGCTTAAATATATATTTGCAAAAACAATAATATTGATGTCAGAAATATTTATAGCAAAAAAAACAATTAATAGTAGTGTCTTAAAAGGCAGTTTTGTCTCAAAAGCACCTAGTAATATAGCTTTGGTTAAGTATTGGGGTAAGAAAGATATACAAATACCTACTAATCCTTCTTTGAGTTTTACACTTAATAATTGTTTTACTAAGACTGAATTGTTTTTTGAAAAGAAAGAGACTGAAAATGATTCTTTAGACTTTAAAATATATTTAGACGGGGAATTGAAAGAAGATTTCAGACCTAAAATAGAATTATTTTTAACTAGAACAAAAAAATATATTCCATTTATAAAGGATTATATTTTTGAAATACATACTCATAATTCTTTTCCTCACAGCAGTGGTATAGCTTCTTCGGCATCGGGAATGGCAGCTTTATCGGTTTGTCTTATGAAATTGGAAAAGCAAATAAACTCAGATATAAGCGATAAATATTTTAGAGAAAAATCGTCTTTTTTGGCAAGAATAGGTTCGGGTAGTGCTGCCAGAAGTACTCATGGTAGGGTTGTGGTATGGGGAGAAACTCAGGATATAGAGGGTAGCTCCGATGTTTATGGGGTGAAGTTTCCTTATAAGATACATTCTAATTTTGAAAATTATCAAGATATAGTTTTGTTGGTTGATAGAGGCGAAAAACAAGTTTCTAGCACGGTTGGTCATCAGCTTATGAATGGTCATCCTTATGCTGAGATACGTTTTGTTCAGGCTAAGGAAAATATATTAAAATTAAAAGAAATACTTATTTCTGGAGATTTAAAGAAGTTTGTTAAATTGGTCGAATTAGAGGCTTTGACTCTTCATTCTATGATGATGACAAGTAGTCCTTATTTTATATTAATGAAGCCAAATACTTTACAGATAATAGAAAAGATATGGGAATTTAGACGTTCTACAGGTTCTGATTTATGTTTCACTTTAGATGCAGGAGCGAATGTTCATCTGCTTTTTCCAGAAAAAGAAAAGGATGTTATTTTAAGGTTTGTAGAATCGGATTTGAAGGTTTTCTGTGATTCGGGTAAGTATATATCAGACTTTATAGGAGAAGGTTGTATAGATAAGGTTTAGGTTGTTATTTTGGGTTAAAGATTGTTAAAACTTTTGAAAGCTAGGTAATAAAGAGTAGATTTGTTGTGAAAATAGAAAACAATGTTTGGAAAACTAATAAAAACAAGGTCT
>JABSPL010000188.1 GCA_013215105.1 Flavobacteriaceae bacterium | reverse complement strand
GGGCGAAAATGTAGATTTCTCTACAAATAGCACCAATCAATACACTGTAACCTATAGCGATGGTAGCTCTGAAATGTTCAACATTACTGTTGTCAATAGAGAACCAAGCATGGCCGATATGATGATAGCTGAAGATATTTTCACCACTTTTAAGATAATTAAATTAGGAATATATCTATCAGATGTTACTCCTACTTTCGAGAATAACAACATTACTGTCAATATACCATACTATATAGATTTAAGTGACCTAAAGAACTCTTTCACTCTACATCCAGATGTAGATAGTTTTGATATAAGTTCTGGCGATGAAATAGATTTTTCTGCTCCTAACAATACTCGTCAGTATAACGTTACTTATAGCGATAACAGTTCTGAGACTATTAGTATAACTATTACATCGGATATAAACACTACAAGTATAGTTACTGACTATATCGTTTTGAAGCAAATGTATGATGGACGTGTTGTAACGAGCCCTGCTTTAGTTCCTAGTATTGCGTATAAAACAGATATATCAGAGATTATTGACTTTACTGTCATTTCTGATACATTTTCTCAGTTATCACCTGGATTAAGTAATAGTGGCGTATTTGAATCTATACACGTGTTTAACTTCAATTCTGTTCATCTATATGAGAATTCGTTTAAGGGTTTAATTAATTTAACGGTCTTAGGAATTTATTATAATATCACTATATCTATAGACGAAAACACATTTAACGGCTTAACTAATTTAAAGGTTTTAGAGCTTAGTAATAACAACCTCTCATCTATACACGAAAACACATTTAACGGCTTAGCTAATTTAGCGGATTTATATCTTAATAATAACAACCTCGAATCTATACACGAAAATTCATTTAATGGCTTAACTAATTTAGAGGATTTATTTCTTTCGGAAAATAAGTTTCTATCGATACCTACAGATTCATTTACACCATTGGTTAATCTCATAGATTTACATCTTCGTCACAACTTAATAACTTCAATACCTGATGATTCATTAAGTACTTTATCTGGATTGGAATTTCTGGGCCTTTCGTTTAACGAAATATCAGATATCTCAGAAAACGCTTTTAGTGGGTTACTCTCTTTAAAGAAACTGTATCTAAATAATAATGACATACCATCTATTCCAAGTAATCTGTCTAGCTCATTAGGAAGACTGCATCTTAATTCGAATACTAGTTTATATTGTCTCCCTCAAGAGATTTGGAATATAAATATTACTAATTTACATTACGGAGATACAGGTATATCAGGGGACAATGATACCGATTGCACTCCATAGTCAACCATAAAAAAAACGTTTAAGATATTAGAATGACCCTTTCTTTAAGCTAAGTTATATAACTTAGCTTAAAGAAAGGGTTTTTTATTGTTTGTAAAGTATAATTAGATTATGTAATATTTACAGGCTTTAGTCGTTATAAGTAGTCTAACAAATCACATAAATAATGAAAGAAACCACTAAAACCATCCAATTTGGATAAAAAGTAGGAATGGCTTAAATAGATGGTTTTAATACGGAAGTATAATTTATATTCTATCGGTTGTTTTTTTGAATCATAAGATAATTGATTACATCAAAAACATAGGCCTCATTTTCATAGGGTTTTTGTTGTTTTCTATGAGGTCTATAAAACCAGGATCATTTGTTTTTATAAGTTTCACAAATTCATTCCAATCATCTTCTAGAATAAAATAATAAGATCCATATAGATGTATGTATTTACCTTCCATATAATATTCGAGTAATTTATCTATGGTGAAATAAGCGACTCTATATAGTTTGTCTGAATCAATTTCGTATTCAGGTATCCAAGACATTGCATCTATATTGGTTTTAAAACTAATAAATTCGGCAAGAGACTTATGAGATATAATCAACTCTATCTTATTATTATTATTTATATGATTGGTTATTCCAGAAACTATTATCTCGTATTTGTGATAATCAGGATCGTGTTTTGAGGGTTGATACCCTTTCCATGACACAACTGAACCAATCAATAGAAATAAGGACGGTAATATAAATAACCACTTATGTGTATTGTTTTTAGAATAATTAAAAACTAATATAGATATAGGTAATAATAATATGGATATATGATAAAGTCTATATGGCACTCCATTTAAATTTAGTTTATAAAAAGGAAAAATGAGTATTAAGCCTAATGCAAGTAGAGTTAACTCTAGTTTTGAGATTTTCTTATTCTTTATAAATTTATATATTACAAAAAGAGAAGTAATAATCCATATAAAATAAGAAAAATACAGTTCCGAGGTCCATAGGAAAGATATGTTTTCGGGTTTTAATAGCTTTATGAACGAATGAGGAGCTACAGATATATTGTAGTTAAACATTCCGCTTAGTCTATCTATATCGTATATATTCAACATTCCTGGTATTATATTTAATAAAACAAGAACAACCAAAAGTAGGGTAGAAGCTATTAGTAGGTGTTTAAACTTTAAATTAATATACCATAAAAACATTAATACTATGCTCAAAATGGCTATTGATCTGTGGCTAAACAATGACAGAATAAAGAATATTATTATGTATTTATTATCTTTTTTGATAAGGTAGTTCCAAAGAAAAATAAAAACGACTATTCCTAATAAGTTTTTGAGCCATTGTGCGGCAAAGTAACTTAGCTCAGTACTAAAACAAAACCATGAAGCAATAAGTATTGTTATTAACTTATGTTTGCTTACACTATATGTTAATTTGGAAATAGATAGTATAAATAGACTGCTAATAAAAGCTGCAGCTATTTTTAGACCTTTAACGTATCCAAATATTTTTACAAAAACATATAAAAAAGGATACATTATAGTCCATTCTTCGGAATGCATATATCCTTGCTCTATAAATGATTTTAGTTGTACCAAATAAAAGTACGAATCCCAACCATTAGCGTATTCTGTTTGTGTAAATGATAGATACCTATTATAAAAAGACAGACATAATATAAATAGTATAGTTATAGAAAACCAATTATTTGCAAATGTCTTTTTGAACGATATCATAAGTATTAGATTTGTAATAGTTGTAATGCCACCATTCTGTTTTTATACTATTAAATCCAAAATAGAGTAGAGTGTTTTTTAGTAATATCCTGTTATTTAGTATCTGTTTATCTAAATTTATATAGTTATGATGAGCTTCTTTACCAAAATGGTCAAAATCTGTTCCCATTTCTACTTTAGTTCCATCTAGTTTTACGATTGTAAGATCCACGGCTCCACCTCTGTTATGTATAGATCCTCTCTTGTTTGGATTGGCAACATACCTGCCATCGGGTAATATTTTCCACATCTTTTTTTGAACAGATACAGGTCTGTAACAATCATATAGTTTTATTTTATAACCTAATTTGTGAAGACTATCATTGGCTTTTACTAAGTTCTTGGCTACGTCTTTTCTCAAAAAACACTTAGAGCAATCGTAGACTTTTTCCTTTAGAAAGTTATTTTCTGTTGCATATCTGAAATCATAATCAAAGTTATCTGATAGTGTTGATATATCAATCAGGTCGTCTTTGGGTGTTTGGGATATGGCTAATTTAGAAACTAATAAAAATATAAATGTATATGCTAGTTTATTTATCAATTCTTTCATTTTTGGTTATTTTTATTATGTCTTCTATGAATTTACCTCCTTTTATAGTCTTATCTGTTATTATTAGGTAATCTTGAAATATATGCTCGTTAGAACCTGTTGAAACAGTTCCGTATTCGGTACCATATAACGATACGACTCTATGTTTACCGAAAACTCTTATAACTGCTTTATCTTTTGTAAGTGACTTTATTTCCCAGTTTCCGTCTGCTATTATTTCTTTTAATTCTTCATCTATTAAAACATGTTCTTTGTTACACCTATCTTTTCCAAAGCAATTATCATCCTTTGTAAATATCTTTTCAGATATATTATTGTAGTAAACAAAAGAATAGTCTGATCTTAACTTTAATGATATTTCTTTAGTAGTTTCATGTTTGCCTTTATGTATATCCTCATCATATTCAATAGAATGCTCATTTATATTTCCAAAGTTATCATAATTATATGTGTAGTTGGTATTATTATGCTTGTCTATATATTTTTCTAGTATAGTGTTATTTGTTTTGGTTTTTAGTTCTTTTTTAATTTTATCTAACTTATTAGAAATGGGTTTTATATAATTACCCTCATTATCTATAAGGGTAATTTCGCTAATTACTAAGTCTTTATATTTAGTTCCTGCATAAACAGAATTTACTACAAGTTTTATATTGGTACCTTTGGTAGGCATAAAGTTTATTGTCTGCTTACCATTAAAATCCTTTAATTTCTTTTTTATTTCTTTTCCGTCAATAAATATAGATACATCTTTAGCCCTTGCATTAGCGTCATAATGTTTTTCTGACCTCTGATAACCGTTGTTGATCAACATGCCTGCCCATATTCTTTCTTCTTCAAAATCAATAGTAAATCCTTCGGTTTCACCTGAGTTTTTATTACCCTCTGCCCAACCGGTAGAATTACGTGAATCAAACATATTAATAACATCGTAAGCTAGTTTGTTAGATAATGTACTTGTTGCTTTTAGTTTAGCTTTTAATAACTGTATGTGTTTTATTTTATATTCAATTTTAACTTCTGGATTTTTTACATATTCGAGGGGTAAGGCTTCAATACTTATTTCCTTTATAGAAATATATACCGGTTTTTTATATCTAGTATATATTTTTTCTGATCTTCTCTTACCTGCTTTATTGTAATTAATTCGCTTAACGAATCGTTTTACCTCTTTTGCTATTAATTTTATATATATATTAGTAATATCGTCTATTTTCTCAAAACTTCCTAATTCTCTATTATAAGAATAATTGGAAACAATAATACTGTAGGTATTATTGTTGTTATTAATTTCATAATCTGTAGGGACACCATCGAGATATAGTTTAATCTCTATATTATCAATATCGGTAATGTCATTAAAATCCAAATGTATAACCAATTTTGTCTTATCTTTAAATTCAATACCTCCTTCTATACTCATAAAAATTCCTTCATTTTGAACGTTATCAGCAGGTAATTTCCAAGAAGTATATAAGTTATCATCAAATAAATTGGTAAAACCAGAACTAGAATAACCAGAAGTCACATAGCCATCTATTTTTATATCTTGTGATATTATTGTTTCCTGTGATTGTGTTTTCAAACTTAAAAAGACAATCAATATTATAATTAATTTTTTCATATTGTTTTTTCTGTTAAAATAGGATTATACATCATTATAGCATCGTTACGAACTATTATTTTTTTAGATATTATATTATCACTTTCTTTTTCTATCTTATAAAGTTCGTTATGTCTGGTATACATACCCCAACTTTGTAGTTTTATCTCATGGTTTTCTTCTATTACTTCAAACGTAGAGTTGGTATCTGTTTCACAAAGTAAACTTCCGTTAAGATATTTTTTGTCTAGCCATAGTTTAAGTTGATAAGTGTTTTTAGTTGTGTTTTTTATACACAAATCAATATGAGGATATGATAGTGTAGCTCCTGATCCAAAAGGGACTTTACGGTTTACATCGGGGAAAACATCAAAGCCATGTCTATATCTTTCTACTATTTCCAGATGGCTATGAGCAAATATCCAAAAGAGTAAATTACCAAGCTGGCATAATCCTCCTCCTGTACCTTTGGTTATTTTACCACTATCTAACACTAGTCCGTCCAAATATCCTTTTCTTTTGGTGGGTTTACCTACCAATTTCCAAAACGACATAGTCTCTCCTGGTTTTATTAGTATATTGTTTATCTTTTGTATAGCTATACTCAAATTAACTCTCTTGTTGTCTTGTAGGTACATTTCCACATCCCTTAAAGGTCGTCTTATTAGTGATTTATGTTTAAACAAAACATTGCCTATATCTATAGAATTTTTATTGTTAGAGTATTTAGTAGATGAAGTTAACCAATATATTCTTCTCTTGGCACTATAATATTTTTTACCTAAGTACTTTCTGAGAAAACTTCTTTTTATTGGCTTAATAAGCATTTTTTTTGTTTTAATTGTAAGTAAATATAAGTAAATTATTGTAAATAATGAAGATGTATTTATGGTTGATTTTTAATTTATGCATCAGTAGAATACTGATAGTATATTGGGGATTTGTTACTAGAGGGATGAATAATTATAAATGTAGGATAGTAAATATATTTAATACTCCAAAAATAAAAAAGGCTTTGATTTACAATAAATAAAATCTTTCGATTGCTCTAAGATACTTTCTTTACTATCTGTTGTAAACCCGCTTTTTTCTGCTGTTTCTAATTTTGCTTTTATCCAGTCAATTGTTACCTGTTGACCTCTAGCTTGTCTTATTAGGTCATTAATAAGTTCACTTTTACTGGAATACTCTTTACTTTCTACTTGCTTTTTTAACCATTCGTCATTCGGTTATGTAAATGATATACTTTGTCTAGGCATAATTAATATTTTTAAATATTTGATGTAAAGTTACACCAAATGCGCATCATAGTCGAGTTATCTGTAAACACACTTTGTAATATTACCCAAAAACAACGCACCCAACACACAACAAATCCAAACAAATCAAAAAAAACAACAATTCATGGTCAACTAATCGTAATTCTATCGGTAAAAACTTATTCATCCTTTTCCTCCTATATAATAAGAACAATATATAATACAGAAATAGCATCCCGAAGGATGCTATGTAGTTATATATTGTTGGAAATATATTTATTTAATATCCTCTTAATTTGGATTTTCTGATTGAGTCTTTCTGATGACTTGACCAGTCATATTTTCCGCTGTAAATTTCTTTTGTTTCCCAATCGCCATACATAGGGTTTGGAAATAGTATAAATTCAAATCCTAATTTTGATTTAACACTCTCAATAGACATTCCTCTATCGAGACCATCAAAAACGTCTGAAAAATCAGATAAATTGTCTCCTAGATACATTATAACGTCATGGCTTTCTAATACCACATTTCTTCTTGCTTGTTTTTTGCTTGTGCTATCTTTTAGTAAGAAGTGCTTATCATCCAAATAAGGAAAACCTATTTTTTTCAGATTAGAAATAGTCTCAGTTTGTTGCTTTACGTTTCTATTCGATATATAGAATATTTCCACATTTTTAGACTCTACGTATCTGAAAAAATCAAGTGCACCAACAATAGCAGTAGCATTTTCTTTTTTACCCCAATCAAACCATGATTTTTTAGAATATTCTATATCCTTTTTAATCATATTAGCATTGTATGGGCTGTTGTCTAATATCGTTTCGTCAATATCGGTAATTATAGCAAGTGGTTTAGAGGAATTATCTCTATTTTCAAGTATATTATCAAAATGTAACCTCGCCATATTAAATGACTGATAGCATAATGCTTTATATTCACTAGATTTTTGTTGCCAAAGTACCGATTGAATAGAATGCTCTCTTATAGGTGTCGAGTCTGCTTTGTTGTCAATGTTTTGCTTGCATCCAAGAAGAGCTAAGCCTATTAAGAATGTGTATAATTTCATGTTATTGGGGTTTGTTATAGTGTTTTATGTATAAAATATAGAGTGTCTAAATACAGTCTAGTTTATGATTATCTACAGAGGTAAATATAAATATTTTATTTTAACCACGAAGCCTGTGAACCATTATCTATGATTTTTTTTACAGAAGAACCATCTTTGTTTATCATATAGATATCAAAATATTCATCCGTTTCTGAGGCAAAAATAATTGTAGAGCCATCAGGAGACCAAGAAGGATTCCAATCATCAACATCGTTAAATGTCAATCGTTTTTGATTGGAGCCGTCTATATTCATTATATAAATTTCTTTTTTCTCATCTCTGTCCGACATAAAAGTTATTTGCTTTCCATCGGGAGAAACCTCAGGATACCAATCCTCAGCACTATTGTTTGTTAGTGTAATAATATTACTACCATCACTATCGGCTATGCAAATTTCACTAAATTCGCTTTTGGAATGAAAGAGTATTCTTCCGTCTGGCATAAAAGAAGGACCGCCGCCATTAAGTGATTTTATTTGATGCTGCTCACTACCATCCGAATTCATAATCCATATTTCTTCAATCCATTTTCCTTCGGTATCTCTATATTCTCTTGCAAAAGCAATTTTCTTTCCGTCGGGGGACCATGTAGGTGAACTATCCCATTTGTTTTTTGCATGTGTCAATCTCTTAGCATTGGTACCATCAATATTTATGCTGTGAATAGACCATGTTTTTCTTTTATCATATTTCCCATAAAAAGCGATGCTCTTCCCGTCAGGCGATCCTGCGGGATAGCCATCATTTTTGATACTATTTGTAAGCTTGGTTTTTAGTTCACCTTCAGTAGTAGTCAGGTAAATTGCTCTTTTGTTTGATTCTTTTGCCGAATAAGCAATCTTATGGTTTTTTTCGCTACAAGACGAAATAATCATTAATAAAACTGCTAGTAAATGTATTTTTATGACCTTTACCTTCTTTGATAGTATTTTCATTTTATTTGATTATTTTTTCATTTCTCCAATAATATGTCTTTCAGCATTTTTTATAAGCGACCTAATAGTATTATCTCTACACTCTTCAAAGTGATATATTACTCTATTTAGTAAACTCTTTGAAAGTGTAAATCCTTACTTTTCAGAAGTTAGCTTAAATAATTCTTCTTGAAATAAACTCAAATTTTTATATTTATATTTTTTTGCAAGTCTAATAGCTTTTTTTAGGTGGAGTACTGCACTTGTTTTATCATTTTCAGCTTGATTAATTTGGGCAAGACGATAATAAAAATTAGAGGAATTAGGATAATAGTTTAAGCCTAATTGAACCAATTTTTTTGCATCTTCAATACGATCAGAACTTATAAGTCGTCTCATCATATGAAACAAATTGTAGAAGGTATAATCAGCGGACTCTATAGGGTGAATTTTATATCCATATCGTTCAGATAAATTAGTATAAAATGATTCAATAGCTTTCGTAGGATCTTTTGCCTTTAGAAATGCTGTGTAATCGACATCATATACCTCAGGTGGGTAAATAAATCTAAATGCATTCGATAAACAGTTAACCACAATCCCATAACCAGATTCACCTTTTAAATCTTCGGCTTTAAGTCTAACATTTGACGAATTCTCTTTATTAAACTCCTTAATAAAGAGCTTTTGAAGATCTTCACGTTCTTGGCCAGGAAAATATCCTCGCCCCATATAGAGAGTTGCTTTTTGATAGTTTTTTGCAGATTCAATCAATCTTTGAGCAATTGTTTTTCCCGAATCGAATGTTTTTTGAATACCACTATTCATCGTTATAAAATGATTGAACAGTTTCGGTTCATTTATAAACGCATGATAAACGGTTCCTGCTGTCGGAGAAAGTCCTATGATAGTTCGGTTCGAATTAACTCTATATTTTTTTTGGAGATGTGGAAATAATTCTTCTTTAAAAAATCGAATATAGTTTTCGGAATCACCTCCACCATAATACGCATCACGACCATTTTTAAGTTTTACTTTTAAAGAAAGTTCAAAACGTTTTGAAAGTGTAGGATTGGGTAATCCAATAATAATACTTTCGGGCATATAATTACGGGATGCCCAAAGTGTTGTCATAGATCGAGTCATATCAAACATAAATTCTGCATCTAAAACTAAAATAATCGGATAATCATGTACATTTTGATCGTAATTTGGTGGAAGAGAAACATAAATCTCTCGGTTTTCACCTAATATCTTAGATTCTATTTGGATGCTTTCAAGATTGATTCTTTCACCAGCAGATTTCATTCCAGAAAGTGTTTGGTTGTTTTGAGCGTTCACACTAATAGCAATTAATGAAACAAATGTTGAGCAAATAAGTGATTTTAATGTCATTGGTTGTTTTTTTATTTACAATCAGTAAATTTTAGCTAATATTTTTTGAATTCGAATGTTTTATTTTCGGGTTCAAGTTTTTATTATAATATTTCATTTAAGCACTAAAACTATTGTTTTTTAACACTTAATGATTATTTGATTTTCAAAGCAGTTATCGCTCTTGTAGGGTTAGAACTCCATTGATAATAGAAACTAATTACCTCTCCTTTTTCATTTCTATTAAAGTGAAAATCAAGATAATTTCCTAAAAGAGAAAATTTAGATTCGCCAATAGATTGTATTTTTGCACCCTCTGATTCCTTATTACGAACTAAAAATAATTCTCCATCTCTGATTATTACTTCACGAGTATAAGTACCTCCTTCAGCACCATCTTTATATGTCCCACAATATTCTTTTAATTCTTCTTCCGATAACATGACAGTAGGTCTATTATAAGCAAACCTCATACCTTGATTAACGGCCTCTGCTTCGCCTCCCAAATGGCCCATGTTTTCAACCATTCGGAAATCTAAAGTCAGACCACTGTAGTTGTTTTTTTTTATCTGCTCTACCATTTTAGTTACGCTTGGCATATCATCGAACTCACTGCTAACTAATAATACTTTGGCTTTTATACTTTTATTTTTTTGGTAAAACTCTTCTTCAAGTCTATATGAATAACCATCGTCATAGTCAAAAGTAGCGTTGTTTATTATGTAATTGTTAAACAAAGAAGGCTGTTTGAAAAGAGTATAATGAGCAAACATACCTGCATGTGATGTACCTACCAATGTTCTGTTTGTTTTGTCTGTTTTGTAAGTACGCTCTACTAATGGGATTATTTCATCACTTAAGACCTTCAGAAAATTTGCTGCACCACCCGAGGTACTCAACCTCTCTATAGGCGTAGGTGTTAAGTCTCTTGTTCTGTGCAATGTTGGGTTTGTATCTTTTGCACCACTATTATTAATTCCTATAATAATCATTTCGGGAACGAAACCATCGAAGATAAGCCCCTTGTAAATACGTGTTGTAATACCGAATATTCGGTAGCCATCTAATGCGTAAAATACAGGATATTTTTTGTTTGAATTTTCATCATATCCCTCCGGAAGGTTAACGTATAATTTGTACTCACTATTGTTAATTTCAGAATGAAAGTTGATAGATTCAGTACCAACGATGAATAAATCTTTAGGTTCTTTTGAAATAACTTGAGCATTTCCCAATAAAGGACTAAGAAATAGTAAAAAGGTTAATCCATAAAATAAAATGATGTGATTTTTGATAGTTTTCATATTTTTGATTGAATGTTATACGTTTTTTGATTTAGTGTTATATAAAATTAAAATTTCTTTTAATTACATTTTTATTTATAACTCTCCAAACATAATAAATTTCTCACATCAATTTTGTTAAATTTTTGGTAAAAAAACAAAACATCAATCTATACACCCAACCAAGAGTTAAAATCACCTGTAGTATTTTGGCTTGTTTTTAGTGTTTTACTTCCTGAGTTCAAATACACCGATACAGTATTTTTATTATATCGTTCAAGCTTATCTATAAATTTACGTTGTACACTTTCGCTACGATTAATCCTGAAAAACTTTTTGGGATCTAAAAAACCTTCTATTTCTTTAAAAACTGTTTGAGGCATTATATGTCTCTTATTCATTTTGTCAAAAGCAAAAATAATTCCATTATCTGCCTGAAAACAAACAATATCTTCTATCTTCAAAAAGTAAACTCCCTTATGAGACTTTATAGCAAATTGGTCTTTGTATTCTATAGTACTGTCTTGACTACCTTTTATCAAATTGTTTATTGTTCCAATCAAATCATTATAATTAGCAGGTTGATTGTCTTTTAATCTGATAAATTTATCCCAAGCATTAGTGAATCGTTCAAACGAATATGGTTTTAAAAGATACTCTATTCCATTAGCCTCAAATGCGTTCATCAAAAACTCGTTATATGCCGTAGCAAAAATGATAGGGCAATTTAATGATACGTCTTTATAAACTTCAAAAACATTGCCGTCTCTTAATTCTATATCAGAAAAAATAAGATCAATATCATGAGTTTCTGCCAAAAAAGACTTAGCATCAACAACGGTTTTTAATTCAGCTATTATTTCATAGGAATCACAAATCTTCTCAATATATCTTTTAAGCTTTTTTATGGCAGGAGATTCATCTTCTATTATAAGTATTCTATACATCGGTATTCTTGTTTATAAATGGTAATGTTACTTTAAAATGAGTATCATTTTCTTCAATCTCTATATTGTTACTTCCTAATAAGGCAAATTGAGTTGATAGATTTTTAAGTGCCCTACCACCAGTTTTTTTTATATGCTGCTTAGCAACTTTATTATTAGTAACCTCTATATTTTTATTAATAGAGATATTAATATGAACAGGGTTTTCGGTTAAGCCCAAATTATGTTCTATAGCATTTTCGACTAATACTTGTAAGCAAAACGGAGGAACTAATGTATCTGGAGTCTTATTATCTTCATTTATTTCTAAAAAATAACAATCCAAATATTTTTCTTCCATTAGTTTAAAGTAGCTTTTTGTAAACTGAATTTCATCTTGCAATGACACTAGTTTTTTTTCGGATGTAATTAAAGAATAACGATATAATTCTGCAAAATTGTGTAAAAAATTACTTGCTTTTTCTTTATCTTCTTCAATAAGCTGATCTAGAGTATTGAGGTTGTTAAACAAAAAATGCGGATTTAACTGTGCCTTTAGTTGTTGAACTTTACTCGATGCCAGTGCTTTGTCATATTCATTCATCTTTATTCTATAGGTATTGTTTTCTTTCGAATATAAATAAGCCAGATATAGGCTTCCGAATAATATAAATTCAACAATTCGACTAGTATTTACAGAGATTAATATTTTGACGGTAAAATTTCTGGACAAATTATCAAATATGGTTGATATTATAAGACTTATCATATTTGAGGCACAGATGTATAATACTAATGCGATGCCAAAGTACTTTAAGTAATCTTTAATGTTGTTTACTTCTTTAGCATACTTTTTACTCATGTAGTTTATAGTAACTTTTATAGAAATAAATATAATAAAAGCGCTTATGAATTGTGCAATTGGTCCGTCTGGCAAAAAAACCATATCTAATTTTTGGCTTAAGCGAATCCTGATATTAACAACGAATACATAGCTTATAATAAAAATAAATAGGATAAAGTATTTATCAATCTGTAAATATTTTAATAGTCTTTTCATGGTGGGAAAATTAAGAAACTTCCTTGAAACATTCTAATTCTGTTTCAAGGAAGTTTTAAGTTATGTTTAATTATTCAGGCCAAGAGTGAGTTATCTCTCCTTTGTCATTATATGCTTCTAGTTTTATATTGTTGTTTTTATCAACATAAAACATGCCTCTTCTCTTTCCGTCATCTCCAAACAAAAACAGCCCATTACTTTGACCTCTGGTACTACCCAACATTATTCTTCTGGTTGCTCCAATAAGCCCTTTATCAGTATATTCTTTGCGTTTTTCTCGCCTTAATTTCTCGTCTTTAATACTGTCTATTTCTTCCCATATCTTAGTTGTTTCTTCATTATTCACATTTCCTTTACGGTCGTTAAAAATCAACAAACTAGACTCTACTCTTCTGTCTCCTCTTGCCTGATCAGTTGTCAAGAGCTGCATCACTTGGTCTCCGTCGTACCTGTCGTATGTTAATGAAAGTCCTGAGCTATGCCCATTTTTATTTTTTGCACCGTCATATATAAACCCTCCACATTCAAGGCCTTCTTCATTAAAATATATCATTCCTGAGCGTTTTTTTCGGCCTTTATTAGTTACTATACCATTGACAGTCTCTGTTCCATTAGGGAATTGTTCTACATTGGTAATTACCATTTTGACAGTACCATCCGCTTCTACAATATTGATACGCTCAACATCAATAGTTCCGAATTTCTGGTTTCCTGCCTTTTTAAAAGCAAATAATAATACTGCCATACTTGCAAATATGCAAACTGTAAATGTTCTTAAGATTACTAACTCTCTATTAATTTTTTTCATTGTCTCTGTATTTAAATTGTTAAACTATTTGTTTGTTAGAGACAAAAGTAGGGTGGTAGTAGAGTTTTAAAAAGTACTATATAATGAGTGCAGGAATATAGTTGTTAAAGTAAGGAAAAAGTGTGTTGGAGGTTTTTTTAAAATTCATTTAGTGAGAAATTAATAGTATACACTGTAGATATTAAAGTATTTCGTTCAGATATAATATATACTCATATCGGATGATATTATAAAGACGTTATATATATTTACAACTTAATAATATAACTGATGAATCATATAGATAAGCTAGTCGAACATTTAAGAAGAAAGATAAAATTAACGGATAGAGATATAGGGCTAATAAGTGATTCTTTTAAGCTAAAAGAACTGAAAAAGAAAGAAATATTACTATTTGCAGGCGACCGTTCTACGCATATGAGATTCATAACCAAGGGTTGCTTAAGAAGTTATTATATAGGTGAAGATGCAAAAGAGCATATACAGCAATTTGGCATAGAGGACTGGTGGATAAACGACCTATATAGTTATATTACAGACACAGTAGCTAAGCAGTTTATACAAGCTGTAGAAGATAGTTATATATTGCAAATACATAAAAAAAGATTAAACGAATTATATGTCGAAATACCATTATTTGAGCATTTTTTTAGGATAAAATTTGAAAGGGCTTATGTGTCGTTGCAAGAAAGAACCATTAACAGTATGAGCAAATCTGCAGAGGAACGCTATTTGGAATTTCGCTCTAAGCACCGAAGCATAGAGCAGAGAGTGCCACAGTATATGGTTGCATCGTATTTGGGAGTAACTCCCGAATTTTTGAGTAAACTAAGAAGGAAAATGGGTTCGTAATATCTATATTAACCTAGGATAAGTTTTTGAAATGTAATTATACGTTAATTTGCTATACTAATAAAAACAAGTATACAATGAGAAAAATAATTATGTTTTCGGGGAGTAATAACCCAAAATCTATAAACGAACAATTACTGTCGGCAGTTGCTCAAAAACTAAACGACAAACAAGTAGAAAAAATAAAACTTACAGATTATAATACACCTATTTATAGTCAGAAAATAGAGCTGGAGGGAATACCCGATGCTATAAAAAAGTTATTTCAACTCTTTACTACTGCGGATGGTTTTATAATCTCTTCACCAGAGCACAACGGTCTTCCATCGGCCTTTCTTAAAAATATAATAGATTGGATATCTGTAATAGATCAAAGGTTTTTTAACGACAAGCCTGTGCTTTTCATTAGTACTTCTCCAGGTAAAGTAGGAGGTGCTACACATCTAGAACTACTAAATAACCTTGTCCCACTATGGGGAGGTAAGAAGACAGAGAGCTACTCTTTGGGTAGTTTCAATGATAATTTCAGTAAAGAAGAGCAAACTATATCGAACAGTTCAGAAGATGCTAAGATAGATATAGTCTTAAAAGCCTTTTTGAACAACAAATAATACTATAAACTTTATAAAACAAAATACATGAACAATTCTAAAAACAGTATAAACGTAGTAAATAGTTATTTTAATGCCTTTGGCGAAGGAGATATAGAAACAATTATAAACACATTTCACGAAGATAGCCTTATAGTTAGCGTTAAGGACATTGTTCGCCTCAAAAAAGAGCATTTACACGGAACATACAATGGAAGAGCAGAAGCAAGGCAGTTCATAGCAAATATAGGAAGCCTTTTTAATACAAAAGATTTCACAGTGAAACGTATAGTTGCAGAGGGAAACGTAGTTTTTGCAAACGGTAGTTTTGCACACGAAGTTAAGAGAACTGGCAAGTTATTTGAAAGCGACTGGACTCAAATGTGCATAATAGAGGATAATAAGATAAAAGAATACCGATTTTACGAAGATTCAGCTGCTTTTGTAGAGGCAGATACTCTGTGAGTTTAAAAATATAAAACCAATAAATATAATTATGACTAACTATATAATAAACAATTTGTTTGAGTTTTGGGAATACATAAGCTCGCAATCGAACTTTTTTGAAGATAAGGGAGATTATAAATACAGCTACCCTAGCGATAAGTCTTGGCCCAGTAAAGTTTTTGGTATTGATAGTAGAACATTAGATTTTGATGATTTAAGTTCAAATATGAAAAAGGATGACTTACCCAATTCGTTAGGAATACTTGAAGACGAGTATACCGAAAAACAGCTGATAAGCCACAATTTCATAGAGACATCGGTAGTGAAAGGCATGTATTTAAATATTAAAGACATGCATCAACCCATGTTTAATACAGGAGATATACAACAGGTAGTTACAAAATCGCAAGCTTTAGGTTTTGCTAAAATAGCCTCTGAATGCTTCGGGTATGATGTGAATTATAATACGATATTGTCTTTGTTAGGTAACGATAATAAAATAAAGTTATACATAGATAACTATAATGGTAACATGGCTAGTTGTGGGATTGTTTTTGTAGACAAGTACAATATATCGGGCATACATATGATTGGGACAATTCCAAAATACAGAGGTCTTGGTTTGGGTAAAGCCATGACCACAAGACTAATATCAGAAGCTTGTAAAAGTTCAAGTAACAAAGTTGTATTGGTGGCATCAAAATCGGGAGAGAGGATTTATTCTAAGATGGGTTTTAGAGCAGATAAACTTTTGAAAAGTTATTTGGCAGGATAACTGAACAGGTGTTCCCTGCTTCAAATAAATTTAGACTCTAGCTTGTCATTGCTGTAATACCAGATAAATTTCTAAAAAACTTCCTTGAAACATAATTAATATGTTTCAAGGAAGTTTTCAGATTAGTGTTTAATTATTTAGGCCAAGAGTGAGTTATCTCTCCTTTGTCATTATATGCTTCTAGCTTTATATTGTTGTTTTTATCAACATAAAACATACCTCTTCTCTTTCCATCTTTTCCAAAGAGAAACAGCCCATTACTTTGACCTCTGGTACTACCCAACATTATTCTTCTGGTTGCTCCAATAAGCCCTTTGTCAGTATATTCTTTGCGTTTTTCTTGCCTTAATTTCTCGTCTTTAATACTGTCTATTTCTTCCCATATCTTAGTAGTTTCTTCATTATTTGCATTTCCTTTACGGTCGTTAAAAATCAACAAACTAGACTCTACTCTTCTGTCTCCTCTTGCCTGATCAGTTGTTAATAACTGCATCACCTGGTCACCGTCGTACCTGTCGTATGTTAATGAAAGCCCTGAGCTATGACCATTTTCCTTTTTTGCACCATCGTATATAAATCCACCACATTCAAGGCCTTCTTCATTATAATATATCATTCCTGATCGTTTTTTCCTACCTTTATTAGTTACTATGTCATTGACAGTCTCTGTTCCATTAGGGAATTGTTCTACATTGGTAATTACCATTTTGACAGTCCCATCCGCTTCTACAATATTGATACGCTCAACATCAATAGTTCCGAATTTCTGGTTTCCAGCTTCTTT